>CAUPOD010000198.1:0-5601 GCA_963512745.1 uncultured Burkholderia sp.
ACCGTGTCGAACTGCGTGGCGCCGCCTTGCTCGATCGCCTCGCGCGCGAGCGCGGCTTGCGCGGGCGTGCCGCGCTCGATCAGATAGATGAGCGGCAGCGTGGGCTTGCCTTCGCGCAGGTCGTCGCCGGCGTTCTTGCCCATTTCCTCGGTGCTGCCCGCGTAGTCGAGCCAATCGTCCATGAGCTGGAACGCGGTGCCCATGCGGCGCCCGTATTCGGCGGCCGCGGCCTCGGTCGGCGCGTCGGAGCCCGACAGCACCGCGCCGAGCCGCGCGGCGGCCTCGAACAGCTTGGCGGTCTTGTAGCGGATCACGCGCATGTAGCGCGCTTCGTCCACGTCCGGGTCGTGCATGTTCAGCAGCTGCAGCACTTCGCCTTCGGAGATGATCGTGGTCGCCTCGGACAGGATCTCCATGATGCGCATCTTGCCGACGCCGACCATCATCTCGAACGAACGCGAATAGAGGTAGTCGCCGACGAGCACGCTCGCCGCGTTGCCGAACAGCGCGTTGGCGGTCTTGCGGCCGCGCCGCAGCTCGGATTCGTCCACCACGTCGTCGTGCAGCAGCGTGGCCGTGTGAATGAATTCGACCACGGCCGCGAGCGTGTGCTTGTGGCCGCTCGTGTCGCCGAGCGCATTCGCGACCAGCAGCAGCAGCGCGGGCCGCAGGCGTTTGCCGCCGGCACCGATGATGTATTCGGCAATCTGATTGATCAGCAGCACGTCGGAGGAGAGGCTGCGGCGAATGACGCGGTTGACCTCCTCCATGTCGCTGGCGAGGGGGGCAAGCAGTTGCGTGGCGCTAGGTGATGAGGTGGCGGTCGACGTCATGATCGTGGCAACAAGTAATGTCGCGGATTATATGACGAGTCCGGCG
Organism: uncultured Burkholderia sp.; assembly: GCA_963512745.1. Lineage (GTDB taxonomy): Bacteria > Pseudomonadota > Gammaproteobacteria > Burkholderiales > Burkholderiaceae > Burkholderia. Next base: position 880 of record CAUPOD010000198.1, read on the forward strand.
CGCGCCCCCGTACTTGCCGCGAAGTGACGGCGCGCGACGAATGGATACAACAGATACATCTTGTCACTTTATGACATTCGCGCGGGGGCGAAAGCGCTATCCTGGGGCCTTCTGAATCCAACAATAACCGGCTTTTCGCGCGTCTGATTCGGGGCCAGAGGTCAGGCGCGGCAGGTCGGGAAGCTGCCGGACTGCGCCATGGGACGTCTGATTTCTCTCTTCGGTTTCGCCGCCGTTTCCGCGCTCGGCGGGATCGCGCTGGCGGTCGTGATCGCTTCTTTCTTCTTCGAAACGCCGCTGCTGCTCTCGCGCTCTGTGTACCTCATGCTGTGCGTCGCGCACGGACAACAGTTTCCGGGCCTCGGAGGCATGGAAACCGTGGGGCTGCTCTGCCTCGTGACGACGTCGGTGGTCAGCGTGGGGATCGCCGTGTGGCTCGGCGCGGCGCTCCTGCGCCCGTCGGCGCGGACTGCCCCCGCGTACCGGGGCGTCCCGCAGCGGGGCGGCCTGCCTCGTCCGGCGCACGCATGGCATGCGCATTCGGCGCGGATCGTCAGCAAGCTTTGACGCGTGAGCTAACTCTCTGTATAATCACGCGTTTTCCGTGCGTGGTGCGCGGAAAAATAGATCCAGAGTGAGGTTCACAATGTACGCGGTCATAAAAACCGGCGGCAAGCAGTACAAGGTTGCTGTCGGCGAAAAATTGAAAGTAGAACAGATACCGGCTGACATTGACGCAGAAATCACGCTTGACCAGGTTCTCGCCGTAGGCGAAGGTGAATCGATTAAGTTCGGTACGCCGCTGGTTGGTGGGGCTTCCGTCAAGGCCACCGTTATTTCCCAAGGTCGCCATGCCAAGGTCACCATCTTCAAGATGCGTCGCCGGAAGCACTACCAAAAGCACGGCGGCCACCGCCAGAACTATACCGAGCTGCGCATCGACGCGATCAACGCGTAAGCACCTCGCTGAAGGAGTAAGCAAATGGCACACAAAAAAGCAGGCGGCTCTTCCCGGAACGGCCGCGACTCCGAGTCGAAGCGACTCGGCGTCAAGGTGTACGGCGGCCAAGCGATCAACGCTGGCAGCATCATCGTGCGCCAACGCGGTACGCGTATGCATGCTGGCGATAACGTCGGCATGGGCAAGGACCACACCTTGTTCGCACTCGTCGACGGTCACGTGCAGTTCGCGACCAAGGGCGAAGCGAAGAAGCACATGGTCATCGTCGTTCCGGCCGCTGTCTAACTAGACCGGCAGGGCGTCAAGCCAGAAGGCCCCGCAAGTTACGCGGGGCCTTTTTTTTGCCGCAGGGTCCCCTGGGCAAAAACAGCTCCCGCGGGGGCGGCACGCCGAAGGCGCCGCGTGGGAGCCTTTCTATTGCGCGGCGCAAGTGCGTTCGCGCATGCCGTCGGTCCACGCAGGCGTAACATGGCGGAGGGACGGCGTCTCGCCTGCGCGATGCGATGCGTTCCAGCGCGCCGCGCGTGCGCGGATGCGGCACAATATCCGACCCGGATTCAAATTCAGATTCAGATTCAGCGGGGCGCCTGTCCGGGCGTCCCGCCTATTCATCAAGTAAGCGGAGCAGCGAATGAAATTCATTGACGAAGCGCGTATCGAAGTCATCGCCGGCGACGGCGGCGACGGCAGCGCATCGATGCGCCGCGAAAAATTCGTGCCGTTCGGCGGCCCGGACGGCGGCGACGGCGGCCGCGGCGGCAGCGTCTACGCGGTCGCGGATCGCAACATCAACACGCTGATCGATTACCGCTATGCGAAGAAGCACTTGGCGCGCAACGGCGAGAACGGCCGCGGCGCCGATTGCTACGGCAAGGGCGGCGACGACATCACGCTGCGCATGCCGGTCGGCACGATCATCAACGATATGGACACGGGCGAGTTGATCGCCGATCTGACCGAGCACGATCAGAAGGTCATGCTCGCGCAGGGCGGCCAGGGCGGCCTCGGCAACCTGCACTTCAAGTCGAGCACGAACCGTGCGCCGCGCCAGAAGACCGAGGGCAAGGCGGGCGAGCGCCGCATGCTCAGGCTCGAACTGAAGGTGCTCGCGGACGTCGGCCTGCTCGGCATGCCGAACGCGGGCAAGTCCACGTTCATTTCGTCCGTCTCGAACGCCAAGCCGAAGATCGCCGACTACCCGTTCACGACGCTCGCGCCGAATCTCGGCGTGGTGCGCGTGGCGCCGGGCAAGAGCTTCGTGATCGCCGACATCCCGGGCCTGATCGAAGGCGCGGCCGAAGGCGCGGGCCTGGGCCACCAGTTCCTGCGTCACCTGCAGCGCACCAATCTGCTGCTGCATCTGGTCGACATCGCGCCGTTCGACGAAGCCGTCGATCCGGTCGCCGAGGCCAAGGCCATCGTCGAGGAGCTGCGCAAGTACGACGAGTCGCTGTACGACAAGCCGCGCTGGCTCGTGCTCAACAAGCTCGACATGGTGCCGGAAGACGAGCGTGCCGCGCGCGTCGCCGACTTCCTCGAGCGGTTCGACTACCACGGCCCGGTGTTCGAGATTTCGGCGCTGACGGGGCAGGGTTGCGAAGGCCTCGTCTATGCGATCTACGATTTCGTGTCGCAGCACTCGGACGCGCGCCGCGCCGAGCTCGAGGAAGACCTCGCGGCCGACGTGCGCTTTCGCGATACGCCGGGCGCGGAAGCAGCCCCGGCGCAGGACGCGGGCGACGCGTAACGCGCGCGCTTTTCATGCCGCGCGGCGCCTGCCGTGCGGCATGTCCTGCCGCGCCGCCGCGGCGAACTTCGTGCATATTTTCAGCAAGGCAACCCGCAGTTAAGGAGATCGCGAACGATGCGTTCGATCATCGCCGAGTCGAAGCGCCTGGTAGTCAAGGTGGGTTCGAGTCTTGTCACCAACGATGGGCGCGGGCTCGACCATGCCGCGATCGGCCGCTGGGCCGAGCAGATCGCCGCGTTGCGCGAAGCCGGCAAGGAAGTGGTGCTGGTCAGTTCGGGCGCGATCGCCGAGGGCATGCAGCGCCTCGGCTGGAGCAAGCGGCCGCGCGAGATCGACGAACTGCAGGCCGCCGCCGCGGTCGGCCAGATGGGGCTCGCGCAGGTCTACGAGAGCCGTTTCGCCGAGCACGGCATCCGCACCGCGCAGATCCTGCTCACGCACGCGGACCTCGCCGACCGCGAACGCTATCTGAATGCGCGCTCGACGCTGCTCACGCTGCTGCGTCTCGGCGTGGTGCCGATCATCAACGAGAACGACACGGTCGTGACCGACGAAATCAAGTTCGGCGACAACGACACGCTCGGCGCGCTGGTCGCGAATCTGATCGAAGGCGACGCGCTGATCATTCTGACCGATCAACCGGGGCTGTTCACGGCCGATCCGCGCAAGGACCCGGCCGCGACGCTCGTGGCCGAGGCCGACGCGGGCAAGCCCGAACTCGAGGCGATGGCGGGCGGCGCGGGCACGGGCATCGGGCGCGGCGGCATGCTGACCAAGATTCTGGCCGCCAAGCGCGCGGCGCACAGCGGTGCCGACACCGTGATCGCGAGCGGCCGCGAACCCGACGTGCTCGTGCGGCTCGCGCAGGGCGAGGCGATCGGCACGCAGCTGGTCGCGCGCACCGCGCGCATGGCGGCGCGCAAGCAATGGATGGCCGATCATCTGCAGGTGCGCGGGCACGTGGTGATCGACGCGGGCGGGGTGCGCAAGCTCAGCGCCGAGGGCGCGAGCCTGCTGCTGATCGGTGTGATCGAAACGCACGGCGGGTTTGCGCGCGGCGAAGTGATCGCGTGCCTCGACGCCGAGGGCCGCGAGATCGCGCGCGGCCTGACCAACTACAGCAGCGCGGAGACGCGTCTGATTCAACGCAAGCCGAGCGGCGAGATCGAGACCGTGCTCGGCTACATGCTCGAACCCGAACTGATTCACCGCGACAATCTCGTGCTCGCCTGAGCGCGTCCGGCCGCATCGCTTCCATCGCATGAAAAATGGCGCGCCCTTTGTGGGGCGCGCCATTTTCTTGGGCGCTACGCGGGCATGAGCCGGCCGGCGCCTCGGGGCTGCAATGCTTGATCGTGCCTCAGTGCACGAGCTGGTCCAGCAGCGTGCGGTGGCGGCGCAGATTGTCGAGGATCGCGCGCGGCTTGCCGGCGGGCATGCGGTTCTGGCAGAAATAATCCTGATAGAGCGCGGATTGGTAGGCGCTCGGGCCGCCGCCCGAGATCGGGCGCCAGTCGGACGCGACGGTGGTGTCCCAGCCGTCGTGGTTCTCGTTGAGGCTCGCGTACTGGCGCCACGTGGACGTCGCGCAGCGAATGCCTTCGTAATTGATGTTGCGCGCGCCGGCCGGACTCGTCACGACCACCGTGTAGCGGACCACGCCGTCGTTGCCGATGGTGAGCGAGGGCGCGTCGATCGAGAAGTCGAGCGGCGTGGTTTGAGACACGTCGAACGCGACCAGGTTGCGGTCGGCCGGCAGCGGCGGCAGCGTGTCGACCTTGTCTTCGACCCACTGGCTGTGACGATCGAGCAGATAGACGTACTCGCCTTGCTCGGCGGGCTTCTTGGAGCTCGCGCAGCCGCCGAGCAGGGTGGCCGCGGCGAGTGACGCCGCGACGAGAACAAACGCTTTCAATATGGGTTCCTCATGGAAGGGATGGGCGCCGCCGCAGCGGCGCCCGCGGCGGCCCGGCCGCACTCACGCATGGCGTCCGGCATGATGCTCGTTCGG
>CAUPOD010000199.1:0-5601 GCA_963512745.1 uncultured Burkholderia sp.
CATCGGCTCGCTGTTCGGCGGCGTCGCTGCAAAGCAGCCCTAAGCGACGGCGTGCCCCGGCAAGACGCGTAAGCCGCTGCAGATCCGACCGTGCCTCGTTTGCCGCCGCTTCGTGCCATCCGCCGCAAAAAGCGCTTGACTTAGAGCGCGCTCGAAGTCGCAACATTCGGTCTGTCTCAACGAGGGCATTTCCATGAAGATCGGCGATCTCGCGCAGCGTACGGGTCTATCCGTCCACACGATCCGCTATTACGAACGTATCGGCCTGATTCCCGTAGCTGCCAAGGATGCGTCCGGGCAGCGTGCCTACGACGCGTCCATCTTCCCGTTGCTCGAATTCCTGGGGCGCTTGAAGGCCACCGACATGCCGATCCAGGGCATGTTGCGCTACGCCGCGCTGCGCGCGGCCGGCCGGTCCACGGAAGCCGAGCGGCGGCATCTGCTCGTCGCCCACCGCGATCGGGTGCGCGAACGGATCGCCGAACTTCAGGCTGCTCTCGCCGTACTCGACGACAAGATCGCCGGGTACGCCGTCGACCCAACCCAGCAATCCGAGAAGCGCGAGGAGCGAGCATGAACGACACGTCCGAACAACTGACCGAACCCTTGGCCGAAACGGCCATCGAGGCCTGCCAAGAAAGCCGCTTGGAGCGCGGCAAGCGCGTACTTGCCGAGATCGACGGCGAAGCGGGCGAGCGCGTGATCGAAGCGCTGGCCGGTATCGCGCCCGATTTCGCGCGGTATTTGCTGGAATTCCCGTTCGGGGATATCTATTCGCGGCCCGGCCTGGACGTGCGCTCGCGCGAGATCGCGACGATCGCGGCGCTGACCGCGCTCGGCAATGCGCAGCCGCAACTGAAGGTGCACGTCGCCGCGGGCCTGAACGTCGGCCTCACGCGCACGGAAATCGTGGAAACGATCATGCAGATGGCGGTCTACGCCGGGTTTCCGGCTGCGCTAAATGGCTTGTTCGCGGCGCAAGAGGTGTTTCGGAGTACGCCGGTTACGAGCGGGTCTCACGCCTAGGCGTGTTTCGCCCCGGGGCGACTCAGCCAGGCATTCTCTCGGCCGGGCGCCTCCTGGCCGGGCGCCTCAATCGGCGAGCCGCTTGTCCGCGAGCGCGGCGCGGCAGTCGCCGAGCACGAGCGTCACGAGGCGCGCTTGCAGATTCAGGTCGTCGCTGTCGATGATTTCCTCTACCGCGTCGCGCGCCCAGTCGGTTTCGACGAAATCCGCGTGCTTGTGCGCGATGTCGAGCGCGGTGGCGGAGAGCTTGGCCAGCAGCAGCCAGTCGGCATCGCGCTGATGCCGGTCGAGCCACTTGTGGGCAGCCTGCACCTGGAACTGCGAAGAGGGCCAACCTTCGTTCAGGTAGTAGGCCCCGAGGTTGCCGATCGTGAGCCAGCACAACAGCTCGACGCGGTCACGTTCGCTGAGATGGTGGTTGTATACATCGCTCATGGCCGTGCTCTCGTAGGTGGGAACAACCTAAGGAGGGAGCATCGGCACCGGCCGAACGCGCGGCGCCGATACTATGACGATAGCACGTCGTTGGCGAAAGTACGCGGGTGTTTGCACGGGGACCGGGCGCCGGGGTGCGCGGTACCGGCCGAACGGGCCGAGCCGGCGTCCGCAGCTGCCGCGGCGGACGGTTCGGCGCCCGCTCAGTCGTAGTATCCGTGGTGGTGGTGATAGTAGCCGCCGCCCTCCGGCACGACGATACAGCCGCCGAGGGCGCTCCCGAGTACGATGGCCGCGGCGGCCAGGATTGCGATGCGTTTCATGTGAGTCTCCGGATTGAGGGGATCGATTACGGGCTCAACTCTAGCGGCGGCGCGCATGACAAGCGGTGTGGGTTTGTAAGCAAAAGTGTGCGGTGTAATGGGCATGCGCGCCGCCGCTGAGCGGCGCGCGGCGGCCGGTAACAGCGGTAAAGGAAACGTGACGCTGCGGCTTGCGCGCGCGGCCTCGCGGCATGCCCGGGCGGCGCGGCGCCCGACGATATAATGGCGCCATGACCGCCTCTCATCAGACTTTCGACATCGCCGTGGTCGGCGGCGGGCTCGTCGGCAAGACCGCCGCGCTCGCGCTCACGCAGGCCGGTTACCGCACCGCGCTGCTCGCGCAGCCCACCGCGCCGCAGCCGCCCGGACAACGCTTCGATCCGCGCGTGTACGCGCTGTCGGCCAGCTCTCAAGCGCTGCTCGAACGGCTGCGCGTGTGGCAGGCGCTCGACCATACCCGCTTGGCGCCCGTGTTCGACATGCGCGTGTACGGCGATGCGCAGGCCGAACTGCATTTCTCCGCGTTCCAGGCCGCTGTGCCGCAACTCGCATGGATCGCCGAAGCGTCGCTGATCGAGCGCGCGCTCGACAACGCGCTGCGCTTCCAGCCGCAACAGACCTGGCTCGCCGGCCGCGCGCAGGCGTTCGACGCCGCGCCGGGCGCCGCATGCCTGACGCTCGACGACGGCAGCACGCTCGAAGCCGATCTCGTGATCGGCGCGGACGGCGCGCATTCGTGGGTGCGCGGCCAGATCGGCGCGGACGTCACGCGCCGCGACTACCGCCAGGTCGGCGTGGTCGCCAATTTCAAGGCCGAGCGTCCGCATCGCGAAACCGCGTACCAATGGTTCGCGGACGGCGAGATCCTCGCGCTGCTGCCGCTGCCCGACGGGCACGTGTCGCTGGTCTGGTCCGCGCACGCGCCGCATGCCGAGACGCTGCTCGCGCTCGATCCCGCGCAGCTCGCGGCCGAAGTCGAACGCGCGACGCGCACGCGGCTCGGCGCGCTCGAGTGCGTGACGCCCGCGCAGGGCTTTCCGCTCGCGCGGCAGAGCGTCGATCGCCTGATCGCGCCGCGCGTCGCGCTGGTCGGCGACGCCGCGCACGTGATCCATCCGCTCGCGGGCCAGGGCATGAATCTCGGCTTGCGCGACGTCGCCGCGCTCGTCGATACGGTCGCGCACCGCGAGGCGTTCCGCGATCTCGGCGATACCGTTTTGCTGCGCCGTTACGAACGCGCGCGCCGCGAGGACATCCAGGCGCTCACGCTCGCGACCGACGGCCTGCAGCGCCTGTTCGCGCTCCCCGGCACGCCCGCGCGCGTGCTGCGCAACGTCGGCATGGCCGCGGTCGGCGCGCAGCCGTTCATCAAGAATTGGCTCGTCGGCGCCGCGCTCGGCTGACCCGCGATGCCGAACCGCATGTCTGCCCGTTTCACGCAACCGCGCGCTCCGCATGCCGTGCCGCCGCTTTCCGCGGCGGCGTCCGTTCTCCCTCGTCTGCCCAAGGAATTCGCACCATGTTGATCTCCCGCCGTATTGCCGCGCTGGCGCTGGCCGCCGCGCTCGCGACGCTGACCGGCCATGCCGCCGCGGCCGACCTGTCCGCCGACAAGCTCAAGACCACGCTGCAAACCCGTCTGGGCTCCCAGATGACGGTCAAGAGCGTGACGCGCTCGCCGGTCGCGGGCCTCTACGAAGTGAATCTCGGCTCGCAGATCATCTATGCCGACGCGGCCGGCGATTACCTGCTGCTCGGCGATCTCGTCGACGCGCGCACGCACAAGAACCTGACCGAGGCGCGCTTGAACGCGCTGAACCGCGTCGATTTCGCGAGCCTGCCGCTCGGTAACGCGGTCAAGTTCGTGAAGGGCAACGGCGCGCGCAAGATCGCCGTGTTCTCGGATCCGAACTGTCCGTATTGCCGCCATCTCGAGTCGATGCTGCAATCGGTCGATAACGTCACGGTCTACACGTTCCTGTATCCGGTGCTGGGACCGGATTCGACCCAAAAAGCCAAGGCGATCTGGTGCTCGTCCGACCGTCTCAAGGCGTGGGATGCGTGGATGCTCGACCGCCGCGCGCCGGCGAGCGGCAACTGCGATACGGGCGCGCTCGACAAGAATCTCGCGCTCGGCCGCTCGATGAACGTGGCGGGCACGCCGACGCTGATTCTGGCGGACGGTTCGCGCCTGGTCGGCGCGCAATCGGCCGACGATCTGAACCAGGCCCTGAACGCCATTAAATAAATCCACGCACTTTCCGCGCGCCCATGCCCACGCTCAAACCGATCCGCTATTCCATCGTCCCGAAACAGCCGGCCGCCCATCTGTTCGAAGTCACGCTGACGCTCGCCGATCCGGCGCCGGACGGCCAGCGCTTCATGCTGCCCGCGTGGATTCCGGGCAGCTACATGGTGCGCGAGTTCGCGCGCAATATCGTGTCGCTGCGCGCGACCGACGCCGCGGGCCGCAAGCTCAGGGCCGAGAAGCTCGACAAGCACACGTGGCAAGTCGCGCCGAGCGCGGGCGAGATCACGCTGCGCTACGAGGTGTACGCGTGGGACATGTCGGTGCGCGCCGCGCATCTCGACGACACGGGCGGTTTCTTCAACGGCACCAGCGTGTTCCTGCTGCCGCTCGGCCACGAACAGGCGCCGTGCCACGTCGAGATCGAGCGGCCGGCGGGCGAGGCCTTCAAGGATTGGCGCGTGGCCACGGCGCTGCCCGAAGCGCGCGGCACCAAGCGCTACGGGTTCGGCGCGTATCGCGCGCGGAACTACGACGAGCTCGTCGATCATCCCGTCACGCTCGGCCATTTCGCGCTCGCGACGTTCAAGGCGCATGGCGTGCCGCACGACATCGTGATCGCAGGCCGCGTGAGCGGGCTCGACATGGAGCGTTTGAGCGCCGATCTGAAACGCATCTGCGAGGCGCAGATCGCACTGTTCGAGCCGGATTCGAAGCGTGCGCCGATGGATCGCTACGTGTTCATGACGCAGGCCGTCAGCGACGGCTACGGCGGCCTGGAGCACCGCGCCTCGACCGCGCTGATCTGCGAGCGCGGCGATCTGCCCGTGCGCGGCCAGCCCGAGACCAGCGACGGCTACCGTACCTACCTGGGCTTGTGCAGCCACGAGTATTTCCACACCTGGAACGTCAAGCGCATCAAGCCCGCAGCGTTCGCGCCGTACGATCTGACGCAGGAAAGCTATACGTCGCTGCTGTGGCTGTTCGAGGGCTTCACGTCATACTACGACGATCTGATGCTCGTGCGCAGCGGCTTGATCACCGAAGCCGAATATCTGACGCTGCTCGGCCGCACGATCGGCGGCGTGCTGCGCGGCTCGGGGCGTCTCAAGCAGAGCGTCGCGGAAAGTTCGTTCGACGCGTGGATCAAGTACTACCGCCAGGACGAGAACGCGGGCAACGCGATCGTCAGCTACTACACGAAGGGCTCGCTCGTCGCGCTCGCGTTCGATCTGACGATCCGCGCGCAGACGCGCAACCGCAAGTCGCTCGACGACGTGATGCGTGTGCTGTGGGAGCGTTACGGGCGCGATTTCTACAACGGCGCGGCGCGCGGCGTCGGCGAGCACGAGGTCGAGGCGCTGATCGAGGAAGCCACGGGCGTGAAGCTCGGCCGTCTGTTCGCGGACGCGGTGGCGGGTACGCGCGACCTGCCGCTCGCGTCGCTGCTCGAACCGTTCGGGGTGGTCATGAAGCCCGATGCGGGCGCGGCCAAGGTCTCGCTCGGCGCGCGCGTGCGCGGCGGCGCGGAATGCGTGCTCGCGGCCGTCCACGACGACGGCGCGGCGC
>CAUPOD010000200.1:0-5578 GCA_963512745.1 uncultured Burkholderia sp.
CAGCGCGTGGGCCTTGCGCGCGCGCTGGCCGTCAATCCCACGCTGCTGTTGATGGACGAGGCGTTCTCCGCGCTCGATCCGCTCAAGCGCAAGGAGATGCAGAACCTGCTGCTCGAACTGCAGCAGAACCAGCGGCGCACGATCCTGTTCGTGTCGCACGATCTCGACGAGGCGCTGCGCATCGGCAGCCGCATCGCGATCATGAAGGGCGGCCGCGTGGTGCAGGTCGGCACGCCGCAGGAAATCGTCTCGAATCCGGCCGACGCATACGTGCAGGCGTTCTTCGAAGACGTCGACACGAGCCGCTACCTGACCGCGGCCGACCTCATGCGCACCGACTTCGTGCCCGTGGTGCGCAACCTCGACCGCGCGAGCCTGTCCGCCGCGCTGCCGCGCAGCGCCGACTATGCGTTCGTGCTCGACGCCGGACGCCGCCTGCGCGGCTGCCTGAGCCGCGACGGCGACGGCCGGGGCGCGACGCTGCGTTCGATCGAACCGATTCCGCATGGCGCGCCGCTCGACCACGTCGTGTCGCGCGTTTCTTCAAATCAGACCGCGCTGCCGGTGATCGACGACGATGGCCGCTACTGCGGGTCCGTCGATCAGAACACCGTGCTGAAAACGCTCGCGGGAAGCCGAGGTGCTCATGTCTGAAACCATCCCGTTGGGCCGCTGGGCCAACGAATTCGTCGGCTATCTGCTCGACCATCAAGCGCATACGTTCGACGTGGCGGGTTCCGTCATCGACGGCTTCGCCGCGCTCGTCGAGCACGGCCTGCAGGCCGTGCCGATGTGGGCGTTGATCGCCGCGTTCGCGGCCGTGGGGCTGTGGCGCGTGGGCTGGCGTTTCGCGCTGTTCGTGCTGCTCGCGTTCGGGCTCATCTACGAGACCGGGTTCTGGCCGCAGACCGTGGTCACGCTCGGCCTCACGGTGTCGGCCACCGCGATCAGCCTGCTGTTCGGCGTGCCGCTCGGCATCTGGTCCGCGTGCAACCGCTACGTGGAGGCGGCCGTGCGTCCCGTCCTCGACTTGATGCAGACCATGCCGGCCTTCGTCTATCTGATTCCGGCCGCGATGCTGTTCGGGCTCGGCCGCGTGCCGGGGATTCTCGCGACGGTGATTTTCTCGATGCCGCCCGCGGTGCGTCTGACGCGGCTCGGCATCCAGATGGTGAACCGCGAAATCGTCGAAGCAGGGCGCGCGTTCGGCTGCACGCCGTGGCAGCTGCTGCTCAAGGTGCAGATTCCGAACGCGCTGCCGTCGATCATGCAGGGCGTGAACCAGACCATCATGATGGCGCTGTCGATGGTGATCATCGCGTCGATGGTCGGCGCGGGCGGTCTCGGCAACGACGTGCTGGCCAGCATTCAGCGTCTCGACGTCGGCCTCGGCTTCGAGAGCGGGCTCGCCGTCGTGCTGCTCGCGATCATCCTCGACCGCATCTCCGAGAGCTTCGGCCGCGCGTCGAGCGAAACCGCCGCCACGGGGCTGGCCGGCTTGCGGAGCCTGCTGCGCCGCCGCGCCGAAGCGCGCGACGATGGGGCCGCGCTCGGCCGCCCCGCCCAGCGTATCTGAATAGGATAGGAAAAACAGAATGAATCGTATGTCCTCTTTCGCCGCCGGCCTCGCCGTTGTGCTGACCGGTTTCCTTGGCGCCGCGCCTGCGGCCTACGCACAAGACGGCGACACGTGCCGCACCGTGCATTTCGCCGACATCGGCTGGGCCGACGTCACGTCGACGACGGCGCTCGCATCGACCGTGTTCGAAGGGCTCGGCTACCGTCCCGTGACCACGATGACTTCGGTGCCGATCTCGCTCGCGGGCCTCCGGAACAAGCAGATCGACGCGTCGCTCGGCTACTGGTCGCCGCTGCAGGCGAACATCGTCGAACCGTTCGTGCAGGCGAAATCGGTCGATCAACTGCAGCCGGCGAATCTGAACGGCGCGAAATCGACGCTGGCCGTGCCGAGCTATGCGTACGACGCGGGCATCAAAACCTTCGCCGATCTGGCCAAGCACCGCGACGAGCTCGGCGGCAAGATCTACGGCGTCGAACCGGGCGCCGGCGCGAATCTCGCGGTGCAGAAAATGATCGCCAAGAACCAGTTCGGCCTCGGCAACTTCCAGCTCGTGGAGACGAGCGAGGCGGGTATGCTCGTGGCCGTGCGCCGCGCGATCCGCGAGAAGAAGCCGATCGTGTTCGTCGGTTGGGAGCCGCATCCGATGAACGTGCAGCTCGACATGAAATATCTGACCGGCAGCGACGACGCGTTCGGCCCGAACGACGGCGCCGCGCAGGTCTACACGCTGACCTCGGCCGGTTACGGCGCGCGCTGCCCGAACGCGGCGCACGTGCTCGGCAATCTGCACTTCACGACGCAGCTCGAAGACGAAGTCATGCAGGCGGTGATGAACCGCGAGCAGCCTGCCGCGGCAGCGAAGGCCTACCTGAAGGCGCATCCCGACGTGCTCGACGCGTGGCTCGCGGGCGTGACGACGTACGACGGCAAGCCGGGCTTGCCGGCTGTGCGCGCCTACCTGGGGCTGTAAGCGGCGCTTGGGGTTGTGGGGCCGGGCGGCTGCACGCGCCGCGGCCCCTCATCCCCGTCCTCGCCGGTCGGCATCCCGTGCTCCCGTGCGACGCCGGCCGTGTCAAACGCCCGGCAATCAGGCATCATTGATTCGTCTCCATCGCCGATAGGGCTGCGTTATGAACGACTCCGACCAAGATTCGCAAAAGCCCGGCTATCCCGAGCCGGCCCATTTCGATTCGGCGCTCGATCATGTGAATCAATCGCTGCAATCGGGCAACATCGCCGGCGGAGCCGTCAGGGGCATCCTGTATAGCCTGATCGAAACGCTCGGCACGCTGGTCGGCGACCCCGACCTGCCCGAACACGCACGCTCCGGCTACCAGGGCCTGCTCGAAACGGCGCGCGAGATCAGCGCCAGACTGCATAAAACCGATAGCTGACCGATGGCCGGTGCCATTCATATCGTGAATGCCGGATAATTCAATAAATAAATTTCACGAATAAGACCCGGGCCGTTATGCTCGACGCTATCGATTTGGCGGGCAGACGATGGCTGAACTCTATTTGGTACGGCACGGGCAGGCGTCCTTCGGCGCGGCGAACTACGACCAGCTGTCCGCGAACGGCGAGCAGCAGGGCGTTTGGCTCGGCGAGTATTTCGCGGAGCAGGGCCTCGTCTTCGATCGCATGATTTGCGGCACGCAGCAACGGCACCGGCAGACCGTCGAAGCGATCCTGCGCGGCATGGGGCGCGAGCACGCGCCGTCGCCGTGCGAGCGGCATCCAGGCTTGAACGAGTACGATTTCGAGCGGCTTTACGCGGCGGCCGGCGAGCAGTACCCCGCACTCAGGCGCCAGCCCGGCGATTCGATGCGCGACTACTATCGCGGCCTCAAGGAGATCCTGCATCTGTGGGCGTGCGATGCGCTCGACGGCCCGCTTCCCGAGACCTGGGCGCAGTTCCAGCAGCGCGTGGCCGAGGCGCGCGCCGCGATCCGGCAGGGCGGCGGCAAGCGCGTGCTCGCCGTGAGTTCCGGCGGCCCGATCGCCGTGACCGCGCAGCAGGTGCTCGCGGCACCCGCGCCGAGCGCGATCGCGCTGAATCTGCAGATCCGCAACAGCAGCATTTCCCAATACTTCTTCAACGCCGACGGCATGCAGCTTGCGTCGTTCAACGCGATTCCGCATCTGGATGCGCGCGAGCGCCACGCGCTACGCACCTACGGCTGAATCACGATCAAAACACTGGATGGAGCGAAGGAGACCATGACGCAACCCGCGCAACAACCGCAAGCGCTCGACACCGCCAAGCTGGCCGGCTATCTGACGCGGCATGTGCCGGGCTTCGAAGGGCCGCTCGAAGCGGAGAAGTTCAGCGGCGGCCAGTCGAAGCCGACCTATCTGCTGCGCGCGCGCAGCGGTCGCTACGTGCTGCGCCGCCAGCCGCCGGGCGATCTGCTGAAGTCCGCGCACGCGGTCGATCGCGAGTACCGCATCCAGTCCGCGCTGTACGGCACGGCGGTTCCCGTCGCGCGTCCGTATCACCTGTGCGAGGACCGCGACGTGATCGGCAGTATGTTCTACGTGATGAGCTACGAGGACGGCCGCATCTTCTGGGACCCGGCGCTGCCCGCGCTGCCCGAGCCGGATCGCGCCGTGTGCTACGACGCCGTGCTGCGCACGCTGGCCGCGCTCCACGACGTGGACGTCGAAGCGGCCGGGCTCGCCGACTACGGCCGCCCGGGCAACTACTTCGAACGCCAGATCGGCGTGTGGACCAAGCAGTACCGCGCGTCCGAGACCGAGCCGGTCGCAGCGATGGAAACCTTGATCGACTGGCTGCCGCGCGCGTGCCCCGCGGACACGGTGCGGCCCACGATCGTGCACGGCGATTTTCGGCTCGACAACCTGATGTTCGCGAACGACGGCTTTCGCGTGCAGGCCGTGCTCGACTGGGAACTGTCGACGCTCGGCGATCCGCTCGCCGATCTCGCGTATTTCTGCATGTGCCTGCGCATGCACCCGAACGGGCATATCCCGGGGCTCGGCGAGATAGACCGCGCCGCGCTCGGCATTCCCGACGAGGCGCAGATGGTCGCGCGCTATTGCGAGCTGCGCGGCATTGCGCCGATCGCCGATTGGCATTTCTATCTCGCGTTCAGCTATTTCCGCCTCGCGGCGATCGCGCAGGGCGTGAAGTGGCGCGCGTTGAACGGCAATGCGTCGAGCACGCGCGCGAAAGAGGTCGGCGAACTCGTGCATCCGCTCGCCGAGGCGGCCGTGCGCTTGATCGAGACGCAAGGCTGAGCCTGCGCGCTGGATTCGCTCAAGCCGCATGCGCTAAAAACTATCCATAACGATTCATCGGAGGAGCAAAGACATGGCAACGAATCTGTTCGACCTGACCGGCAAGATCGCGCTGGTGACGGGTGCGAGCCGCGGTATCGGCGAGGAGATCGCGAAGCTGCTGGCCGCGCAGGGCGCCTATGTGATCGTGTCGAGCCGCAAGGCCGACGACTGCGAGGCCGTCGCCGCACAGATCCGCGACGCGGGCGGCCAGGCCGAGGCGTGGGCATGCCACGTGGGGCGCATGGAGGACATTGCCGCCACGTTCGAGCATATCCGCGCCAAGCATGGGCGCCTCGATATTCTTGTCAACAACGCGGCCGCGAATCCGTATTTCGGCCACATCCTCGATACGGATCTCGCCGCGTTCGACAAGACCGTCGACGTCAACATCCGCGGCTATTTCTTCATGTCGGTCGAGGCCGGCAAGATGATGAAGGCGCAGGGCGGCGGCGCGATCGTCAACACCGCGTCCGTCAACGCGCTGCAGCCCGGCGACATGCAGGGCATCTATTCGATCACGAAGGCCGCAGTCGTGAACATGACCAAGGCGTTCGCGAAGGAGTGCGGGCCGTTCGGGATTCGCGTCAACGCGCTGCTGCCGGGCCTGACCAAGACCAAGTTCGCGGGCGCGCTGTTTTCCAACAAGGACATCTACGAGCGCTGGATCGCCGAGATCCCGCTGCGCCGTCACGC
>CAUPOD010000201.1:0-5575 GCA_963512745.1 uncultured Burkholderia sp.
GCACGGGCGCGTCGAGGCCGCGTCGGCACTGCGTTTCCGTGGGCGCGCGGCCAGCATCGAGCGGGCGGCGGCGGGTGGGGGCCGGGTTACTGCGCGGCGTCGCGCCATTGGCGCAGCTGTTCGGCCGTCGCCGTCGCGCCGCCGCAGACCACGATCAGCACGCGCTCGAAACCGTCGAGCACGGGCAGCTGTTCGTAGGCGACCGCGAGCGCCGCACCGCACGCGGGTTCGACGAGGACGCGATGATCGTCGAGGAAGCGCAGGCACGCGTCGAGCGCGCTGCGGTCGCTGACCACGGCGCTGCGCACGGGATGGCTGCGGGCCAGTTCGAACGCCTGCTCGCAGACCTGCTTCGCGCCGAGCGAGGTGGCGACGCTCGTGATGGCGTCGAGCGCGACGCGGCGGTTCTGCGCGAGCGCCTGCGCGAACGAATCGGCGCCGCGGGTTTCGGCCGCGATCACGGTCACGTCGCCCCAGCCGTTGCGGCGCAGCCCTTCGACGACGCCCGAGAACAATCCGCCGCCGCCCACGGCGACCACCACGGCATCGGGCTTGACGCCCGCGCGCGCGACTTCGTCGATCAGCGTGGCGTGGCCTGCCCAGAGCAAAGGATTGTCGAACGGGTGCAGGAACGCGTCGGTTTCGCCGAGCATCGCCTGCGCGAACGCGTTCGCTTCGAGCCACGACGCGCCGTGCACGACGACCTCCGCGCCTTGCTCGCGGATCAGCGCCTTCGCGCGTTCGGTCGTGGTTTCCGGCACCACGACCGTGACGGGGATCGACAGGCGCCGCCCCGCGTACGCGACCGCGAGCCCCGCGTTGCCGCCCGACGACGACACGAAACGCCGCTTGCCTTGCCGCGCGTAGATCTCGCACGCATGCCCGATGCCGCGGATCTTGAACGAGCCCGGCGCTTGCAGCGCGTCGAGCTTGATCCAGACCGGGCGCCCGGCCGCGCGGCTCAGCGGCGTGGATTCGAGCTGCGGCGTTTCGATGTGCAGGGCAGCGTTCAAAGCTGCACGACGCCCGGGATCGCGACTTCGGGGTTCACGTCTGCTTCGTAGTCGACGCCGTCGATCTCGAAGCCGAACAGGCGCAGGAACTCGTGCTTGTAGCCCGCGAAATCGGTCAGTTCGTAGATGTTGCCGTTGTCGACCTTGTCCCACAGTTCGAGCACGCGCGCCTGCACTTCGGGTGCGAGTTCCTTGTAGTCGGCGCGCAGGCGGCCTTCGTCGTCGAGGTGGGGCGCCGTGCCGTACAGGCTGTCCTTGAACAGGCCGTAGACCTGCTCGATGCAGCCTTCGTGCGTGCCCTGTTCCTTCATGACCTTGAACAGCAGCGACAGGTACAGCGGCATCATCGGGATCGCCGAGCTGGCCTGCGTGACGACGGCCTTCAGCACCGCGACGCGCGCGTCGCCGCCGTCGGCGGCCAGTTTCTCGCGGATCGCGAGCACCTTCTCGTCGAGGTCCTTCTTGGCCGCGCCGATCGAGCCGTTCCAGTAGATGTCGTGCGTGATCTTCTCGCCGAGGTACGTGAACGCGGTGGTCTTGGCGCCGGGCGCGAGCACGCCCGCTTCGCCGAGCGCGTCCATCCACATCTGCCAGTCCTCGCCGCCCATCACGGCGACGGTGTTGGCGATTTCCTCGTCGCTGGCCGGTTCGAGCACGGTCTCCTTGATGACTTCCTTGTCGGTATCGATGCCGCGCAGGTTGACCGACTTGCCGACCGGCTTCAGCGTCGAGTTGAAGACTTCGCCCGTGACGGGGTGCTTGCGGCGCGGCGAGGCGAGGCTGTAGACGACGAGATCGACCTGGCCGAGATCGCGCTTGATCAGTTCGATGGTCGCTTGCTTGACTTCGTTCGAGAACGCATCGCCGTTGACGGTCTGCGCGTAGAGGCCCTTCGCCTTCGCCGCCTCTTCAAAAGCCGCGGTGTTGTACCAGCCCGCGGTGCCCGGCTTGCCTTCGCTGCCGGCGCGTTCGAAGCACACGCCGAGCGTCGCGGCCTGGCTGCCGAACGCGGCCGTGATGCGGGCCGCGAGGCCGTAGCCCGTGGATGCGCCGATCACGAGCACCTTCTTCGGGCCGTCGGCGATCTGGCCGTGCTCCGCGACGTAGGCGATCTGCTCGTTGACGTTGGCGGCGCAGCCGGCGGGATGGGTCGTGACACAGATGAAGCCACGCACACGCGGTTTAATGATCATGAGATTTCCTGGTTGAGAGGGCGCACGCGCGTAGCGAAACGCGTTGCGGCCGGACAATCCGCACATTGTAATGGAGGCGCGGGAGCGCTCAAACCTTGACGCGCGGGGGGCGCGCGGCGGGGCGGCGTTTGGGGACGCCCGGTTTAGGGACGCCCGGTCTAGGGCCGCCCGAGTCGGGGCCGGCCGGCGTGGACGCGGTTTTGGCGGCGGCCGCCTTCAATGCGGCTGGCTTAGGCGCCGTATTCGCGCGCGCCGGGCCCGGCGGGGCGAACGCCGCGCCGTTCAATTGTTCGAGCCACGACAGCGTATCGACGTACGACAGGAACTGCTGCAGATAACCTGGCGACACCTCCCGCATCAGCGCGAGCGAGCGGTGCACGAGGCTGCTCGAATTGAGCGGCCCCGCGTTGGTCGGGACCTGGTCGAACGACTGCTGCAATTGGCGGTCGGTGCTGAGTTCGGCCCAGAGCTTGCGGAAATAGTCGAGCGGTTCGGGGTCGGGCCAGAGGGCGGTGCGGTGCGGCGCGCCGTGCGGGGCGGCCGGCTTGGCGGGGCTGTTTTCGACCGTGGCGGACGCGGTGCCCGAAAGCGACGCCGTGCCGATGGAGAGCCGCTCGGCCAGGTGCGCCAATGGGCCTGCCGCGGGTGCGACGGCGCTTGGCCGAGCATGGGCGTCCGGGCGCCGGGCTGCTGCTTGCCGGCCCGCATTGTCTGCCGCGAGAGCGTCACGGTCCGTATCGCCGATCGGCGCGCGGGTCGCGTCGGCATGCGCGTCGGCCGAACGCGCTGCATCGCGCGCGTAGTCGTCGATCAGCATCGCGAGCCGCTTATCGAGCAGTTCGCGCACGGTTCCTTGCCGGGCCGCCGCGCGCCGTGCCAGTGCATCGATCAGCGCGAAACGCAGCGGGTCGAAGCCGTCCGTGCCGTGCGCGCGCCACGACGCGAGCGTGGCCTCGATGCGAGCCGCGTCACTCATCGCGTGCCGGTCCCACTGCCGCATTGCCGCCGCGCGGCACGGGCGCGATCTCGACGCGCCGGTTCTTGGCGCGGCCCGTTTCGTCGGCGTTCGACCCGACCGGCTGCTCGGCGCCGAAGGCCGCGGCGAACACCGCGTTGGACGGCACGCCCGCGGCGATCAGCGCGCGCGTGACGGTCAGCGCGCGTTCGGCGGAGAGTTCCCAGTTGTCGGCGAACTGGCGATTGCCGCCGCGCACCTGGCGGTCGTCGGTGAAGCCGCTGACCATGAGGATTTCGTCGTGCGTCTTCAGGTAGCCCGCGAGCGGGGCGGCCAGGCTTTTCAGCACGTCGCGCCCCTCGGGCTGCAACTGATCGGAATTGAGCGTGAACAGCACGCTGCCGTTGATGCCGATGCGTCCGTTCACGAGCGTCACGCGGCCTCCGGCGAGCGGTCCCGCGAGCGCTTGTTCGAGCGTCTTGCGGCGCTGCGTTTCGAGTTGGCGCTGCTTGACCTCGTGTTCGAGCTTGTTCGAGAGTTCGAGCTGCATGCCGATCACGCCGACCAGGATCAGCACGAACGCGCCGAGCAGCGCTGCCATTAGATCGCCGAACGCGGCCCACACCGGCGCACTGGCCGGGGCGTCGTCGCTAAGGCTTTCGTGGCCGTCGAAGCCGTCGAGCGCGTCGAAGTCGTGGTTCATGCGGTTTCGGCTCCGGCGCGCTCGCGCGTCTCGGTCTCGAGCGGATTCGCCACGCGCTCGTGGCCCGCGACGCGGCGCAGTTCCTCGATGATCTGCTGGTGCGAATGCAGGCTCAGATCGACGACTTCCTTGGCTTGCGCGACGTAGTAGGCGAGCTGTTCGTCGCTGCGCGCGAGCGATTGGCCGAGCGCGGTTTCGATGCGCTGCAGGTGATTCGCGAGCTTGTCGTTCGACGCGCCGAACGCGTGCACGGCGGCGCCGAACGCATCGCCGAGGCTTGCGACTTCGAGTGCGCTGCCCGCGACCTGCGCGGCCACGGCATCGAGCTTGCCGGTTTCGCGTTCGAGCGTCTCGCCGAAGCGCGCGCCGATTCGTTCGAGCAATTCGGACGAGGTGCCGAGCAGCGTATCGACGGCGGCGCGCTGTCGGGTCGAGGCGTGATCGACGGCGTCGAGCAGGGTGCCGAGCGTGGCCATCAGGCGGTTACGCTCTTCGAGCATGGCCGTGTCGCGCACCATGCTGTCGGACAGTTGCTGGCGCAGCTCGGCGATGACCGAGGCAGCCGCTTGCGGCGCGGCCGAGGCAGCCTGCACGAGCTGTGCGAGTTCGGCGATGGTGTCGCGCGCGTGCGCTTGCGTCTGCGCGGACAGTTCGTCCGCGGTGCGCGCGAGCGTATCGCAGATGACCTGCTGGCGCTGCGTGGCGTGCTCGCTCGCGTGTTCCCACGCGTCGCGCATGTTCGCGGTCAGCGAGCCGAGGGTGTCGTGCCAGGTGCGCAGGCGTTCCTGATCGCCCGACGCGAGCGCCGTCTGCAGATCCGTATGCGCGTGGCTCAGTTGTTGCAGCAGCTTGGCCGCCTGCTGTTCGAACGTGGCGGCGGCGGCGGTCAGCGCTTGTTGATTCGCGCCGGCCAGTTGCTCGCCGACGCGTGCCTGCTCCGCGAGTGCCGCGCGCCAGCTTTCGGATTGCTGCGCGGCGCTAGCGTCGAGGCGCGCGGTCATGCCTTCGAGCACGGCGGCCGCGCGTTGTTCGGCGAGCGCCGCGAATTGATCGAGCGTGACGCGTTGATGCTGCACGATCGCCTCTTGCGTGCGCTGCTGTTCGGCGGCGCTGCGTTCCCAGCTCTCGGAGATGCGGGCGGCTTGCGCGGCGGCGTCGGCCGATAGGGCTTCGAGTTGGCGCTGCGTAGCCTGCGTGACGGACTCGTGCACGGTATTCGCGGCGCGCGCGAGTTCGCCGAGCGTGGCTTGCACGGCCGGCTTCAGCGCCGCATGCGCGGCTCGTGCGCCCTCGGTCACGCTGTCGCGCAAGGCGCGTTCGACCGATGCGGCCAAGCGCGCGTAGCTCGCTTCGCTACGTTCGTGGAACGCCTGCTGGTCGGCGAGCTGGCGCTCGTTGATGGCCAGGTGCTGCTGGCCGAGCGCGGCCGTCATCGCGTCGAGTTTTTCGACCAGGGCCGGCAGCAGGCTGCTTTGCTGCTGCAGCAGCGCGAATGCGGCCTCGCGCCGGTGCAGCGGCGAATAGGCGCGCAGCACCGTGGCGATTTTTTGATCGAGCAACTGCGCGGTGTCGATGCGGTCGCGCCGGTACAAGGCCGACAACAATCCGAGCATCGCCGAACTGGCCACGCCCGCGATCGAGGTGCCGAATGCGAAACCGAGGCCGTTGACGGGCGCGGCGAGCGCATTGCGGATCGCATCGAGGTCGGTCG
>CAUPOD010000202.1:0-5526 GCA_963512745.1 uncultured Burkholderia sp.
CTCTACCTCTGATGCGGGCGGGCTCCGGTATGTCCGGCGCCGCCCGCGCGCCGCGGCGCTCAGGCCTCGGCGGTGCGCGCCAGCACGGCGCGCTCGAACGCGTCCAGCAGCGGCTTGAGCGCGGCGCGCTTGAGCTTCAGCGCGGCTTGGTTCACTACCAGGCGCGACGAGATCTCCATGATCTCCTCGACTTCGACCAGGTTGTTCGCGCGCAGCGTGCCGCCCGAGCTGACGAGGTCGACGATCGCGTCGGCGAGGCCGACGAGCGGCGCGAGTTCCATCGAGCCGTACAGCTTGATCAGATCGACGTGCACGCCCTTGGCCGCGAAATGCTCGCGCGCCGTTTCGACGTACTTGGTGGCCACGCGCAGCCGCGCGCCCTGGCGCACCGCATTCGCGTAGTCGAAGCCGGCCGGCACGGCGACCGACATGCGGCAACGCGCGATGTCGAGGTCGAGCGGCTGGTACAGGCCGCCGCCGCCGTGCTCGATCAGCACGTCCTTGCCCGCCACGCCGAAATCGGCCGCGCCGTATTCGACGTAGGTGGGCACGTCGGTCGCGCGCACGATGATCACGCGCAGGTTCGGATCGGTGGTCGGCAGGATCAGCTTGCGCGAGCTTTCCGGGTCCTCGGTCACCTCGATGCCGGCCGCCGCGAGCAGCGGCAGCGTTTCCTCGAAGATGCGGCCCTTCGACAGCGCCAGCGTCAGAGGCGTGGCGAGCGGCGCACTCATGCGGCGTCTCCCTTGATGCGGCGCACGCGCGCGCCCACGGCCGTGAGCTTGCCTTCCATGTGATCGTAGCCGCGGTCCAGGTGATAGATGCGGTCGATCAGCGTCTCGCCCTCGGCGCACAGCGCGGCCACGACGAGGCTCGCCGAGGCGCGCAGGTCGGTCGCCATGACCTTCGCGCCCGACAGCTTCGGCACGCCCGTCACGAGCGCGGTGTTGCCGTCGATCGTAATGTGGGCGCCGAGGCGGTTCAACTCCTGCACGTGCATGAAACGATTCTCGAAGATCGTCTCGACCACGGGCGCGGTGCCTTCGGCGATCGCGTTGAGCGCCATGAACTGCGCCTGCATGTCGGTCGGGAACGCCGGGTATTCGGAGGTGCGGATCGCCACCGCCGTCGGGCGGCGGTCCATGCGCACGCGCAGCCAGGTATCGCCCTCTTCGATCGACACGCCCGCTTCGCGCAGCTTGTCGATCACGGCGTCGAGGATGTGCGGGCGCACGTGGCGCAGCGTCACGTCGCCGCCCGCGGCCGCGACCGCGCACAGGAACGTGCCGGCCTCGATACGGTCGGGAATCACCGAGTGGCTCGCGCCGTGCAGCTTGTCGACGCCCTGGATCACGAGGCGATCGGTGCCGATGCCTTCGATGCGCGCGCCCATCTTCACGAGCAGATGCGCGAGATCGCTGACTTCGGGTTCGCGCGCGGCGTTCTCGATCACGGTCTCGCCGTCGGCCAGCGTCGCGGCCATGAGGAGGTTCTCGGTGCCCGTCACGGTGATCATGTCGGTGACGATGCGCGCGCCCTTCAGGCGCTTCGCGCGCGCCTCGATGAAGCCGTGCTCGATGTTGATCTCGGCGCCCATCGCCTGCAGGCCCTTGATGTGCTGATCCACGGGGCGTGCGCCGATCGCGCAGCCGCCCGGCAGCGACACCTTGGCTTCGCCGAAACGCGCGAGCAGCGGGCCGAGCACGAGGATCGACGCGCGCATGGTCTTGACCAGTTCGTACGGCGCGACGGGGCTCGTCACGTGCGCGGCGTCGAGCGTGACCTGCGTGCCGTCCGCCTCGGTGCGCACGCCCATCTGGCGCAGCAGCTTGAGCGTGGTGCGCACGTCCTGCAGGTTCGGCACGTTCTCGAGGTGCACCGGTTCGGCGCTCAACAGGCTCGCGCACAGGATCGGCAGGGCCGCGTTCTTCGCGCCCGATACGCTGATCTCGCCATGCAGCTGCGGGCCGCCTTCGATCACGAGTTTATCCATCCCATGTCCTTGCGCGTTGATCTGTTCCTGGGCGGCCGCTTGATCGGCCGCGGCGACGCTGCTGACCGCGTCGCGCTCGTTTTGCGTGATTTGCACTGACTGCTTCCGTTTATGCGTTCTGCCATTCCGCGGGCGTCAGCGTCTTCATGCTGAGCGCGTGGATTTCTTCTTTCATGCGGTCGCCGAGCGCCGCGTAAACCAGTTGATGCCGCTGGATCGGCCGCTTGCCCTCGAAGGCGGGCGAGACGATCGTCGCGAAAAAATGCTGGCCGTCGCCCTCGACTTCGAGATGCGAGCATTCGAGCCCGCCGGCGATGTACTGCTTGACTTGCTCAGGCGTCGGTAACATGGGGACGTTCCTAATTCAGTGGTGACTTATTGTTAATGACGCAGCTTGTAGCCGCTCGCGAGCATGCGGATCGCCACCAGCGCGACCACGACGAAGCTCAACGCCACGACCGTGAGGCTCGCGAGCGGATTGACGTCGGACACGCCGAAGAATCCGTAGCGGAAGCCGTCGATCATGTAGAAGAACGGATTCAGGCGCGAGATCTCGCGCCACACGGGCGGCAGCGAGTGCGTCGAATAGAACACGCCGGACAGGAACGTCAGCGGCATGATCAGGAAGTTCTGGAACGCGGCGAGCTGGTCGAACTTCTCGGCCCAGATGCCCGCGATCAGGCCGAGCGTGCCGAGCAGCGCCGAGCCGAGCACCGCGAACGCGAGCGCGTAGAGCGGCGCGTCGAAGTGGATCGGGATGAACCAGACCGTGACGACGAACACGCCGAGCCCGACCACTACGCCACGCACCACGGACGCGAGCACGTAGGCCGCGAACACGTCGATGGCCGACAGCGGCGTGAGCAGCACGAACACGAGATTGCCCGTGATCTTCGACTGGATCAGCGACGACGAGCTGTTCGCGAACGCGTTCTGCAGCACGCTCATCATCACGAGGCCCGGTACCAGGAAGCCCACGTACGACACGCCCGGATAGACCTCGACGTGCCCGCTCAGCGCATGCCCGAAGATCGTCAGATACAGCAGCGCCGTGACGACGGGCGCAAGCACGGTCTGAAACGAAACCTTCCAGAACCGCAGAATTTCCTTGTAGAACAGCGTGCGGAACCCGCTCATGCCAAACCCTCGATCGCTTCACCGCCACTCATGATCTGGACGAATACGTCTTCCAGATCGGCCTTGCGCACCTCGATCTCCTCGAACTTGCAGCCCGCGTCGCGGCAGCGCGCGAGGATGCGTTCGACCTCGTCGTAGCTCGACAGGCGCAGCAGATGCTCGTTTGCATCGATCGCCATGCTCTGCTCGGTGACGAGCGGACGCAGATCGGCGGGCAGCGTGCCGTGCGCGAAGCGCAAATACAGCTGCAGCCCGGCGAAGCGGCGCAGCAGCGCGTCGGTGCTGTCGAGCGCGACCACCTCGCCGCGCCGCAGCATGGCGATGCGGTCGCACAGCGCCTGCGCCTCTTCCAGATAGTGCGTGGTCAGCACGATCGTGTGGCCCTCGCGGTTCAGGCGCGAGATGAACTTCCAGAGCGTCTGGCGCAGCTCGACATCGACGCCCGCCGTGGGCTCGTCGAGCACGATCACGGGCGGCCGGTGCACGAGCGCCTGTGCGACGAGCACGCGCCGCTTCATGCCGCCCGACAGCGCGCGCATGTTGACGTCGGCCTTCTCGGTCAGGTCGAGATTGGCCATGACCTCGTCGATCCACGCGTCGTTGTTGCGCAGGCCGAAGTAGCCGGATTGGATGCGCAGCGTCTCGCGGACCGTGAAGAACGGATCGAACACGAGCTCCTGCGGCACCACGCCGAGCGCGCGGCGCGCGTTGCCGAAGTCCTTGACCACATCGTGGCCGCGTACCGCGATCGAGCCCTCGTCGGCGCGCGCGAGGCCCGCCAGGATGCTGATCAACGTGGTTTTGCCCGCGCCGTTCGGGCCGAGCAGGCCAAAGAATTCGCCCTCCTCGATCTGCAGGCTGACGCCCTTGAGCGCCTGCAGCGACTGATAGCGCTTCTTGACTTGACGAATTTCTATGGCTGACATGACAAAGACGGCAAAGGCAGCGACTAGGGACCGCGGGGAAATTATGGGCCCAGCTTTGGACCAATGAGGCCGGAACCGGACGCGGAAAAAGGGGCGGACTGGCGCCCCCCGGAAAACGCTCGATTATAGGCCAAACCGGCGCGGGGGCTGAGAGCTACCGGTGCGCCGGGGCGCGGCGCCGGTGGGAAGCGGATGCGGGACGCGCCGGCGCGGGGAGCCTACGTCAATGATGGAGCTCGCCGAGCAGCTCGTCGACGCCGTAGACGTGCGCGAGGCTGACGAGCTGCGAGGGCAGATTGAAGATCTCGAGCGCGCCGGCGCGCGCCCGCCCCGCACGGCGCCCCGCCAGCAGCACCGCCAGCGCGGCCGAATCGAAATGCGCGAGATGCGCGCAGTCGACTTCGCGCGCACCGTCCGCGATACGCGAGAGCCCCGCCGCGAGCGCGTCGCGCGCGCTCGCGAAGGTCAGCGTCTCGCCGGAATCGAAGCGCGTCACGAAGCCTGCCCCGATGCCAGCTGCGCGTTGCGCTGCGTGAGGAACTGGATCAGGCCGTCGACGCCGCTCTGCTGGATCTTCTCGTTGAACTGCTGCTGGTAGGTCTGGATCAGCCACGCGCCGAGCACGTTCAGATCGTAGACGCGCCAGCCCTGCGGGGTCTTGTACAGACGGTAGTCGATCTGCACGGGCTGGCCGTTGTTCATCGCAAGCGTGTGAACCACGACGTCGGTATCGGCCGGATCGGCGCGGAACGGCGGGTACTGGATCTGCTGATCGGGCTTGAGCTGAGCGATCGCGCCCGAGTAGGTGCGGATCAGCAGCTGCTTGAACTGCTCGATGATCTGCTGTTGCTGGGCCGGCGTCGCGGCGCGCCAGTTGCGGCCCATCACGAGCTGCGTGGTGCGCTGGAAATCGGCGTACGGCATCACGTCCTTGTTGACGATCGCGGTCACGCGCGGGATGTCGCCCGGCTTCAGCGCCTGCGTGCGCACGTCGTTCATGACCTGCTGGATCGCCGTCTTGATCATCGACTGCGGGTTCGATTGATCGACTTGAGCCTGGGCGGCCGTGCTGCCGAACGAAACGAGGGCAGCCAGCATGGGAATCAAAAACAGTTTCTTCATCACGGTGTCCTGCAAAAAGAATGTGGATCCGATTATGCGGGAAGCGCGCGCCGTGGGCTTCTCCGTCACGTTTCAATCGTTTCGAGCTGTAACTCGAAGTTCAATCAGTGTCAGCGGCGCGGCGCCCCGCAGTCTTGCGGGGGGCCGGGCGCCGTTGGGCTCGACGGCCTCAGTGCAGCAGGAAGCTCGGCAGATGCACGCCGTTCGGGGTCGGCGGCACGAAATTGCGCCCCGGCACGGCGATTTCGCTGGCGGGATTCGGCGCGGCGCTCGAAGCCGGCGAGGCAGCCTCGGCAGCCGAGGATGCCTCGTCTGTGCCGGCCGCCGCCGATGCGCCCTGCGCAGTTG
>CAUPOD010000203.1:0-5518 GCA_963512745.1 uncultured Burkholderia sp.
CACGAGTTCCGAGGGCGTGCGCAATCTGCTGTCGCTCGCGGAGTCGCACCTGCATCCGACCGAGCGCGGCGCGCTCGCCAAGGCCGCGTGCGTGGTGCCGCACGCGCGCATTGCCGAAGCCGCGCGCGCGGCCGGTTTTGATAGGATTACGCAGTCCGGCGCGGACGAAGAGGAGATCGTCCGCGTATTCCGAACCCTGGCCGAGCAGGCCGCTCTCGCGGCGCACGCCGCATCGGTGCCTTCACGCATGACAACGACCAACGAGACTCCCAGTCCGGCTTTCCCGTCCGCCTCCCAGCCGTCCGGCCCCAAGCGGTCCCGCTCAACCGGCGGCACGGCCGTGCTGTGGCTCGCGTTGCTGATCGCGGTCGGCGCGGCGGGCGCGGGCGGCTACATCCTCGAGCACAAGCTGCAGAAGCTGAGCCAGCGCAACGACGCGCTCAACGCGCAGATGATCGAACTGCGCGCCACGGCCGGCCAAAGCAGCCAGCTCGCGCAGCAGACCGACAATCGGATCGCCGCGCTGTCGGCCAAGCTCGCCGATGCGCAAACCGCGCAGCAAGCGCTCCAGCAGCAATATCAAGACCTCGCGCGCAACCGCGACAGCTGGCTTATCGAAGAAGTCGGCCAGATGGTCGCGGGCGCGAGCCAGCAGCTGCAACTGACCGGCAACACGCAGCTCGCGCTGATCGCGCTGCAGAATGCCGACCAGCGCCTGGCCAGCGCGCAGAGCCCGCAGGCGCTGGTCGTGCGCAAGGCGCTCGCGGCCGACATCGAAAGGCTCAAGGCTGCGCCCGTGCTCGACCTGAGCGGTCTCGCGATCAAACTCGACGACGCGATCGGCCGTATCGACGCCTTGCCGCTCGCCGGCGAGGCGCACGTCGCGCTGCAAGCGCCGCCCGCGGCCGTGGTTAAGACCGCGCCCGGCGAATCGAATCTGCGCATCTGGTGGAACAACCTGCTGGCCAGCGCCGGCCAGGAACTCAAGGGCCTCGTGCAAGTGCGCCGCATCGACAATGCCGACGCCATGCTCGCCGCGCCCGAGCAGGGCCGCTTCCTGCGCGAGAACCTCAAGCTGCGTTTGCTGAGTGCGCGCCTGTCGCTGCTGTCGCGCAACCAGAGCGCGATGAAATCGGATCTGCACGCGGCTCAAGCCGAGCTCGCGCGCTACTTCGACGGCGCCTCGGCCGATACCAAGACCGTCGAGGATCTGCTGCGCCAGGTCGATGCCGCGCCGCTCACGGTGACCGTGCCGAACCTGAGCGCGAGCCTCAACGCCGTGCAGCAGTTCCAAAGCCAGAACCGGGGTTGACCATGACGCTGCGTGGAATCGTTTGGCTCTTGGTGCTGTTCGCCGTGGCGGCGCTGTTCGCGACCTTCGGGCATTTCAACACGGGCCAGGTGCTCGTCGTCTATCCGCCGTACCGCGTCGATCTCTCGCTGAACTTGTGCGTGCTCGCGCTGATCGTGCTGTTCATCGCGCTGTACGCGCTCATGCGCATCGTGCGCAACATCTGGCTGATGCCGTCACGCGTCAACGCGTACCGCGCGCGCGCGCGCAACGAGAAAGGGCAGCGCGCGCTGCGCGAGGCGCTCGCGCATCTGTACGCGGGCCGCTTCGCGCGCGCCGAGAAGGCCGCGGCCGAATCGCTGAACGTCGAGGCCAACCGTGCCGCCGCGAGCCTGCTGGCGGCAGCGGCCGCGCACCGTATGCAGGAATATGCGCGCCGCGACGACTGGCTCAGTAAGGTCGAAGGCCCCGAGTGGCAGGAGGCGCGCCTGCTGGCGGCCGCCGACAGGCGCGCCGCGGCGCGCGACGCGGAAGGCGCGCTCGAAGCGCTCGCCGAGATGCGCGTGGCGGGCGGCAAGCGCATCCAGGCCCAGCAGGTCGCACTGCGCGCGCAGCAGCAGCTGCGTAATTGGGGCGAGGTGCTCAAGCTGTCCAAGGCGCTCGAAAAACGCGACGCGCTGCATCCGACCGTATCCGAACGCCTGCGCCGGCAGGCGGCCGAGCATCTGCTGCGCGAGCGCCGTCACGACGCCGACGCGCTGCTCGACACGTGGCAGTCGCTGTCGAACGCCGAGCGCCAGATGCCGCGCCTGGCCGATCTGGCCGCCGGGCTGCTGGTCGCGCTGGGCCGCAAGAACGAGGCGCGCCGCATCGTCGAGAACGCGCTCGCCAAGCATTGGGACGCGGGTCTGCTGCGCCGCTACCTCGAGACGGCCGATGCCGACGTGTTGCCGCTGATCCAGAACGCCGAAACCTGGCAGCGGCAGCACCCCGACGACGCCGAACTGCAATTCGCGCTCGGCCGCCTGTGCCTGCAGCAGCAGTTGTGGGGCAAGGCCCAGGCGTTCCTCGACGCCGCGCTGAAACTCGCGCCTACGCCCGCGTTCAAGGCCGACGCGCATCGCGCGCTCGCGCAGTTGTTCGAACAGCTCGGCGAACCCGGGCGCGCGGCCGAGCACTACCGCGCCGGGGCGCTCGCGACCGCGCAGTGATCTTGCGCGCCGCGCCGCGATCCTCCACGGCTGCGGCCGCGGTCGCGCCGCGCCGGCGCTCCGCTGCAGTGCGTCTAGCGCCCTAGCCGCGGAAGGCTATAATCCTGCAACCGCACGGCACGCGGCGAAGAGGCTTCGCCTCCGCGCGCCGTGGCCCGCTTCCCTTTCCTTCGATCAGAGAGCGCTCATGAGCTTCAGCAACGTTCCGGCCGGCAGAGACCTGCCGCAAGACTTCAACGTCATCATCGAAATCCCCGCCAACAGCGATCCCGTCAAGTACGAGGCCGACAAGGACCTGGGCCTGCTCGTCGTCGACCGCTTCATCGGCACCGGCATGCGCTACCCGGCCAACTACGGCTTCATTCCTCAGACGTTGGCCGGCGACGGCGACCCCGTCGACGTGCTCGTGATCACGCCGTTCCCGCTGCTGGCCGGCTCGGTCGTGCGCGCGCGCGCGCTCGGCATGCTGCAGATGACCGACGAGTCGGGCGCGGATGCGAAGCTCGTCGCCGTGCCGCACGACAAGGTTTGCCCGATGACGGCCAACCTCAAGTCGATCGAGGACGTACCGCAGTACCTGAAGGATCAGATCAAGCACTTCTTCGAGCAATACAAGTCGCTCGAAAAGGGTAAGTGGGTCAAGGTCGAAGGCTGGGGCGACATCGCCGCCGCGCATCAGGAAATCAGCGAAGGCGTCGCGAACTTCAAGAAGTAAGCGCGCCGCTTCGGCTTACGCGGGCGCGCCCTCGGCAAGCCGGCCGCAAGAAAAAACCGCGCGTGTCTCGTTCGAGGCACGCGCGGTTTTTGTTTTGGCGGAGGGGCGGGGGGCGCGCCCGCGGGGGGGGCGGGGCCTCGGGGCGGCGGGTGGGTCCCCGGCCCGCCCCCCTGGCAGAACGCCAACGACCACTCGTCGGCGAGCCGGCCCGCGTACTGCGAGAGGCTCGATCCCATGCCGTGCCCCGCGTCGTAGTCGATGCGCAGCAGCACCGGACGCCCGCTGCTGGTCGCGGCCTGCACGCGCGCGGCCATTTTCAGCATGTGCCACGGCGACACGCGCGGATCGTTGGCGCCCGTCGTGAACATCACCGCGGGGTAGGGCGTGCCGTTGTGGATGTGCGCATAGGCGCTCATCGCATAGAGGCCGTGGAAGCCGTCCGGGGTGGAGGTCGAGCCCATCTCGGGCACGTTGGGCGGCCCGTTCGGCTCGGTTTCGAAGCGCAGCGTGTCGGATACGCCGACGTCGTCGAGCACCACGGAGAACAGGCCCGGATTGATGGTCAGCGCGCCGCCCATCACGATGCCGCCCGCGCTCGCGGAATTCGCGGCCAGATACTTCGATTGCGTGTAGCCCTGGTCGATCATGTACTGCGCGGAGCCCAGAAAATCCATGATCGTGTTGATCTTCGTGAGCTTCTGGCCGCCGCGGTGCCACGCATCGCCGTATTCGCCGCCGCCGCGCATGTGCGAGACCACCACGATGCCGCCGTGCGCGAGCCACGCCTGCCACGCGGGTTGATAGAACGCGTCCATCGACAGCCCGTAGCTGCCGTAGCCCCAGACGAGCGTCGGGTGCGAGCCGTCGCGCTTGACGTCCTTGCGCGCGATGATCGAGACCGGCACGCGCGTGCCGTCGTAGCTCGTCGCAAAATCGTCGCGCACGGCGAGTTCGCTCGATTCGGTCTTGGACGGCGGAATCAGCCCGGTGTCGACGGCCGCCGTGCCATTGCCGGCCACGCGCATTTCGCGCGGCGCCGTGACCCAGCCCTGCATGCCGAACATCGCGCCGGCTTCGCCCGGATTGGTGTTCAGGCCGCGGATCGTGCCGCCGAACGGCAGTGCGATCGGCGTGGCCTGCTTGCCGTCGAAGCCCACGCGGCGCAGCGCGAAGCTCGACCCCGCGCGCGACGAGACGTAGATGCCGTCGCTCGCGATCGCGACTGCGTCGATCACGTCCGCGCCTTCCGGCACGACCACTTCGGCGTGCGCGATGTCGGGATGCGCCGCGCTCGTGGACAGGATGCGGAAGTGCGGGGCGTCCTTCGAGCTCAGGAAATAGATGCGGTCGCCGTGCAGATGCGCGTCCGTGACGCCGTCCGCGGGCGTCGCGAAGCGCTGCCACGGCGTGTCGCGGCCGTCGATCTGGTCGAGCCGCGCCACGTAGAAGCTGTTCGGGTTGTCGTCCATGTTGTGGTTCGCCACCGCGATCGCATACGGCGACGCCGGATTCAGCATCACGTAGGTGCCCTGGCCCTCGGGCACCTCGGCACGCGTCGTCACGCCGCGCCCGAATTCGGCCTGATCGCCTTCGCCGTCGGTACGTTGGCCGAGCACGTGCAGATACGTGATCGCGTTGTATTCGCTCTGGGCGGGCGGCGTGTCCGGCGTCGTCTGCGGATAGCGCAGGTAGTAGAACGATTGGTTGTCCGGGCGCCACGACACCACGCTGCCGCTCGTGCGGTCGATGGATTCGGGCAGCAGTGCGCCCGTGCTGAGGTCGGCTACGTGCAGCACGCTCTTTTCGGAGCCGCCCGCGGACACGCCGTACGCGACGTAGCGGCCGTCCCACGACGGCGAATACCAGTCGAGCGCGAAGTGATGCGCCGGGTCGGTCGAGAGCTTGGCCGGATCGACGAGGATATGTTCGGCGCCGTTCGCGCCGTCGCGCCAGGCGAGCTTCGGCACGGTCGCGCCCGGCTCGCGCAGCAGGTAGAACAGGCGCTGCCCGCGTTGCGTGAAACTGCCGCGCGACAGGTCGCCGCCGAGCAGCCCCTCGATTTGCTTGGCCAATGCCGCGCGGCCCGGGATCTTGGCGAGCGTGTGCTGCGTGTAGTCCGCCTGCGCGCGCATCCACTGCTGCACTTCGGGATCCTTGAGGTTCTCCATGTAGCGGTAGTCGTCGACGACGGGGGTGCCGAAGTAGGTGTCGGTGACGGGTTTGATGGGCGCTACCGGCGGGGCGTCGGGCCCGCGGGGCGGCCGGGCGGGGCGGGGCCACCTCGGCGTGTATTCGACCCCG
>CAUPOD010000204.1:0-5493 GCA_963512745.1 uncultured Burkholderia sp.
CGCGATGGTCTCGCGTTTCTTCCCCGAGGGCACGCGCATCTCGAGCCCGACGGGCGGCTACGTGCTGTGGATCGAACTGCCGCCGCAGGTCGACGCGATGCGCGTGTACCAGCTCGCGCTCGAACAGGGCATCACGATCGGCCCCGGCTATATGTTCTCGTCGGGCGACACCTACCGCAACTGCATCCGCCTCAACTACAGCAGCCCGTGGTCGACCAAGATCGAACAGGCCGTGATCGCGGTCGGCAAGATCGTGACGATTTGCATGCGTTGAATGCTGGCGCGCAGCACGCGCGCGGTGTAGTCTATGGCGCAAGCTGTGCGGAAGTTGATTTCGTCGTACGCATGGGATGCGTGGCCGGTCGGCCCATGAAGTGATCCATGCGCGGGGCCGGCGCGTTGACCGGCGTTAGCCGCCCGTGACGGGCGGAAAGAATGCGATCTCGCTGTCTTCGCGCACGATGAACGTACCCGCGACCATCTCTTTATTGAACGCGCAGCGCACGGGCCGTCCCGGCCGCAGCGCGTCCGCCGCGCGGCTGCTCTTCGCGGCGAGCCGCGCGCGCAGCGCATCGATCGTCAATTCCTGCTCGGTCAGTTCCACGGTTTCCTCGGCGATCCCGAGGCGTTCGCGAAGGCTCGCGAAATATTTGATCGTCAGTTTCATACGATTCACCCTGAATACATTGAACTGGCGAGGCGGCACGGCGCAGCGCCGCTCAACCCCAACGCTGCATGGCCCACTCGTCCCACGACTTGGCCTCGATCCACTCCGCTTCGCCGTCGCGGCGCACCTCTTTCTTCCAGAACGGCGCATGCACCTTCAGAAAGTCCATCAGGAATTCGCACGCGTTGAACGCCTCGCCGCGATGCTGCGCGGCCACCGCGACGCACACGACCAGCTCGCCGAGCGGCACGCGGCCGATGCGGTGCACGATCTTGACCGCATCGACGGGCCAGCGCGCGGCCGCTTCTTCCACGATGCCCCACAGCGCCTGCTCGGTCATGCCCGGGTAATGCTCGATTTCGAGCGCGACGACGTCGTCCTCGTTGCCGCTTTGGCGGACCACGCCGAGAAAGTTCACGACGGCGCCAATCTTCGGATTGCGCATGATCGGCCCGAGTTCGGCCTCGCTGTCGATACGCTCGCTTTGAATGCGGACCTCGATGCCCGCCGAGATCGTCAGCGGACGGAAGCGGGCCAGCACGGGGCTCGTGTCCTCGTAGGGGTCGTCCGGTTCGGGAGGGATGTCGCGAAAGTGCTTCGGTTGCCGGGTGGATGATTTCATGGCGGATTCCTGTTGGCTGCGCATGTGCGGCGCGTGGCGAAGCGAACCGTTTGCGGTCCGCGCTGCCCGCTACGAAACATAGCGCGTAGCCGAGGGCGCTTCGAGCAGGATAGGGCGCGGCTTGCCGCTCTCGGACACACAATCGGGCGCGGATGATTAGAGTACAGTCTTCGCGGCGCTCTTGAAAGACGCGCACGGAGAATGCAGTGCGTAGCGTGCGGCGCACAAAGTTTGCGCAGCCCCGAGCGACGGACTTGATGCGGCGGGATGTCGCAGCAAGTTAACGCTGATCACGAAACGCATAGCAGTACAGTTGTGGCAGTCTTGCGACGATGACGTACTTTACGTGCACACATCGCAGGGGTAGGCAAAAGCACAGTTGCCGAGGCGAAAGCGTCGATTGCGGATTTCATTCAAATCTTGATATCGTCGTTCGCGCGGCGACATCCGGCCGACGCAATGTGCATGAACTGACCTATTGTTAGTAGTGTTTGTTGTATCGGTAGCGTAATCAGTAGTGTTCTGAGTTGCGTAGCTTGATTGGATGTCGCACGATCAAAACACATCGTCCCCGGGGCCACATACGCGCGGGCTCGGTCTGATGTAAATATTTTTGCCACCTAGAGCAAAGAGTCCGCCATGGAAATCTTCGACGCGTTTCACCTAGCCCGATTGCAGTTTGCATTTACGGTCTCTTTTCACATCATGTTCCCCGCCATCAGTATCGGCATGGCCAGTTTCCTGGCCGTGCTGGAATGGCGTTACCTAGCGACCGGGGATCAGACGTACAAAACCATGTTCAAGTTCTGGTCGAAGGTGTTCGCCGTCGGCTTCGGCATGGGCGTGGTCTCGGGCGTCGTGATGGCTTACGAGTTCGGTACGAACTGGGGCGGGTTCTCCCGCATAGCCGGTAATATCACCGGTCCGCTGTTGACTTATGAAGTACTCACGGCCTTCTTCCTCGAAGCAGGCTTTCTCGGCGTCATGCTGTTCGGCTGGGAGCGCGTCGGTCCACGCACGCACTTCTTCTCGACAGTCATGGTCGCCATCGGCACGCTGATCTCGACGTTCTGGATTCTGTCGTCGAACAGCTTCATGCAGACGCCGCAAGGCTACGCGATCCAGAACGGCATCGTCGTGCCGGTCGATTGGTTCAAGATCGTCTTCAACCCGTCGTTCCCGTTCCGTCTCGCGCACATGACGATCGCCGCGTTCATCGTGGCCGCGTTCATCGTCGCGGCTTGCGGCGCGTGGCATCTGCTGCATGGCCGCCGCGACGAGCCCGTCAAGCGCAGCTTCTCGATGGCGCTGTGGTTCCTGCTGATCGCCGCGCCGATCCAGATCTTCGTCGGCGACGCGCACGGTCTCAACACGCGCGAATACCAGCCGGCCAAGATCGCTGCGATCGAAGGCCTGTGGGAAACCGAGCACGGCGGCACGGCGCTGAACCTGATCGGCTTCCCCGACATGGACGCCGAACAGACCAACTATGCGATCAAGGTGCCGCACCTCGGCAGCCTGATTCTCACGCACAGCTGGAGCGGCGAGATCCGCGGCCTGAAGGAGTTCCCGAAGGAAGACCGTCCGTATTCGCCGATCATCTTCTGGACGTTCCGCTTGATGGCCGGCCTCGGCATGCTGATGCTGCTGACCGCGCTGGTGGGCCTGCTGCTGCGCAAGGGCGGCCGTCTGTATGAAAACAAGCTGTTCCAGGCGTGGGTGTTCTGCATGGGGCCGTCCGGCATCATCGCGCTGATCGCAGGCTGGGTCACGACCGAAGTCGGCCGTCAGCCGTGGACCGTGTACGGCGTGCTGCGCACGATCGATTCGGTGTCGCCGATCAGTGCACAGCAGGCCGGCACGTCGCTGCTGGTGTTCATCGCGGTGTACTTCCTCGTGTTCGGCGCGGGCATCTATTACATGCTCAAGCTCATGAACCGCGGTCCGAGCGACCACGACACGCACGACGATTCGCATGACAACCCGGGTTTGCACAACCGTGCGCTGACCGGCTCGTTTGACGCTCTGGAAGGGAAATAACATGGCCTACTACCTGCCAATCATTTGGGCCCTAATCATCGGCCTCGGGGTCTTCGTCTACGTCTGTCTCGACGGCTTCGATCTCGGTCTCGGCATTCTGTTTCCGTTCTTCGAGGACAAGGAAGACCGGGAAGTCATGATGAATACCGTCGCGCCGGTGTGGGACGGTAACGAGACGTTCCTCGTGCTCGGCGGCGCGGGCCTGTACGGCGCGTTCCCGGTCGTGTACTCCACGCTCTTGCCCGCGTGCTACATGCCGCTGATGCTGATGCTGGTCGGCCTGATCTTCCGCGGCGCCGCGTTCGAGTTGCGCGGCAAGGCGAATCGCAGCCAACTGCTGTGGGATCTCACGTTCGCGGGCGGCTCGGCGCTCTCCGCGTTCTGCCAAGGCATCACGCTCGGCACGATCCTGCAGGGCATCAAGATCGTCGACGGCGTGTATGCCGGCGGCCAGTTCGACTGGTTCACGCCGTTCAGCGTGCTGTGCGGCATCGGCGTGATGACCACGTACGCGACGCTCGGCTGCGGCTGGCTGATCTACAAGACCGACGGCAAGCTGCAAGCCGATATGCGTACCCTGATGCGCCCGCTGATCGGCCTGCTGACGTTCCTGATCGCAGTGGTCAGCCTGTGGAGCGTGATCGGCCTGCAATCGGTGCAGTACCGCTGGTTCGGCAGCGGCTGGCTCGTGTTCTTGCTGCCGGTCCCGCTCGCCGTGATCTTCACCGTGATCGTGATCTTCAAGGTTGCCAAGACGCATGAGTTCCTGCCGTTCCTGTTGACGCTGTTCTTGTGCTTCCTCGGTTACACGGGTCTCGTCATCAGCATCTGGCCGAACATCATTCCGCCGTCGCTGACCATCTGGCAGGCTTCGTCGGTGCCGATGGCGCAAGGGTTCGCGTTGATCGGAACCATCATCATCCTGCCGATCATCCTCGTGTACAGCGCCATGCAGTACTGGGTGTTCCGCGGCAAGGTGCGCCACGGCGACGTCGGCTATCACTGAGCCTGAGCCGGTAAAGTAGTTCGCCAAGGGGCGAGCGGCGTATGACAGCGCCGCTCGCCCCTTGTCCGTTCAGGGCCCCGTGCCCCGCGTCCACGCGCCGGCCGACGTCCGGCAAGAGAAACTCATGATCGTAAGACCCACGCACAATTGGTTCCGGCTGCTGTTCACGTGGAACGGCTCCGTGCTGCTGTCCATCATGCCGCAGCTATGCTTCATGGCCGTCATCAGCTGCCTGGCGGTGTTCACCCACGGCCGCATCTTCGGCGAGAAGATCCCGCTCAATAGTTCGCTGATCACGCTGTTCGGCTTGGCGCTGACGATCTTCCTCGCGTTCCGCAACAACGCCAGCTACGACCGTTACAAGGAGGCGCGCGTGCTGTGGGTCGGGGTGTTGATCGCGGCGCGCGCGCTGACGGAGCAGATCCTTTGCTATCTGCCCGAGCAGGTCACCGAGCAGCAGCGCAACGAGGTCGTCAATAGTCTGATCGCGTTCGTCTATGCGCTGCGGCACCAGCTGCGCAAGACCGATCCGCGCGCCGATTTCGTGCGTCTGCTCGGCGAGCGGCGCGCCGACGAGTTGTGCCGCAAGGCGTTTCCGGCGACGGCGATCCTGTACGACATGCGGGTGGATCTGCACAGGCTGCAGGGGCTCGCGCCGGCCGGTTGCGCCGAGACCAACCGCTGGATGTTCGATGCGCAGCTGAACGATCTCGCCAAGGCGCTCGGCGGCTGCGAGCGGATCGCTTCGACGCCGATCCCGTTCGCGTATAGCGTGCTGTTGCACCGGACGGTGTATGCGTATTGTTTGATGCTGCCGTTCGGACTCGTCGATGCGACGGAGTTTTTCACGCCGTTGCTGTGCGTGTTTTTCGCCTATACGTTGATTGCTTTGGAGGCGATCGCGAGTGAGGTGGCCGAGCCGTTCAGCATGGCGCCGAATGCGTTGGCGCTGGATTCGATGACGCGCAATATCGAGCGGACGGTGCTCGAGTTGTGCGATCGGCCGATACCGGAGCCGACTAAGCCGATGCGGCCGTATCAGTTGATGTAGGAGGGGTGTGCGGCGCTGGCGCGCCGCGCGGGGGGTTTTATCGGTTTGTTTATGTGCTTTGCGGTGAATACGTGGCAAGTTAAATCTTGGGAGGGCGGGGCGGGGGG
>CAUPOD010000205.1:0-5489 GCA_963512745.1 uncultured Burkholderia sp.
CTAGAATAAACGCCCAATCGGGCCGACATCGGGGCGGCGCGCCCCGGGCCGCGGGACGCCCGGGCCGGGCGCCCCCCCCACGCCGCCGCAGGCGCAGCAGGCACTGCAAACCATGCAGGAAGCCTATTTCGACTACGCCTACGCCTATGTCGAACAGATCCGCGCGCTGGCCGCGGCCGGCTCGCCGGCGGCCCCCACGACGGCCCAGTTCGCGGCGCGCTACGTGCCGCTGATGGGGCCGATCGTGCGCTTCCGCGACGCCATGCTCGACCTCGCGCAACAGAATCTCGAAGCGCGCAAGAACGTGCTGCTCGCGCGCCTGTGCGCGACGATCGCCGCGTTCGTCGCGCTGACCGCGCTGCTGTTCGCGCTGGTGCGCCAGTTCCGGCGCCGCGTGATCGCGCCGCTCGCGCGCGCCACGGCACAGATCGTCGCGGTCGCGGACGGCGACTATGCGGCCGAGCCCGCGCCTCCGGCGGCCGAGGCCTATGACGGCGAAATCCGCACGCTGTTCGAGGCGATCCACACGCTCCAGGTCAACAGCGGCGAACGCGCGCGCGCGATCGAATATGCGAGCCTGATCCAGCGCTCGATGCAGCCGCGCGATCGGCTCGACGCATGGTTCGGCACGCAGTACGCGATCCTGTGGCAGCCGCGCGATGTGGTCGGCGGCGATTTCTATTACTGCCGCCCGCATGCGGACGGGCTGCTGATCGGCGTCGGCGATTGCGCGGGCCACGGCGTGCCGGGCGCGCTGCTCACGATGATCGCGCGCGGCGCCATCGACCAGGCGCTCGACGCGCTGCCGGAGCACCCCCCGGCCGCCCTGCTCGCGCGCATCGACGAGAACGTGCGGCGCCTGTTCGAGCATGCGCAATTGAGCCGCCTGATCGCGTCGAACCTCGATCTGGGGCTGATCCAGATCGACCGCGAACGGCGCCGCATCCGCTTCGCGGGCGCGGGCCTCACGCTCTACGCGAGCGACGGCGAGGACGTGCGCGAATACCGCGGCGCGCGCGCGCCGCTCGGCGACAAGCGCTCGGCCGTATTCGAGAACCTCGACCTGACGCTGGAACCGGGCTGGACCTACTATCTGCCGAGCGACGGCCTGCTCGACCAGAGCGGCGGCGACGCCGGTTTCGGCTTCGGCCGCACGCGCTTCGCCGAGATGCTGCGCGCCCACGCGCGCGCGCCGCTCGACCGGCAGATCGCGGCGTTCCGCGCCACGCTCGCTCAATATCAAGGCCCGCACGCGCAGCGCGACGACATCACGCTGTTCGCGTTTCGCGGCGCAGGCGACCACGGGGAGTAGACGACGCACATGGAAACCATCGATCTGCTGTCGATGCGCAAAACCTGCGACCGGCAGCGCATTCTGCTCTGCTTCAACGGCGCGCTCTCGCGCAGCCTGCTCGAAGAAATCGGCGAAGCGCTGCGGCGCCATCTGCAGGCCGAGCGGGCGTCGCCGGGAGCCATCACCGACGTTTTCGCGGTCTATATCGAAATGACGCAGAACATCAGGCACTATGCGCAGCGGCACGGCTACAACGAAGTCGAGGCGACCGCCACCATCGTGATCGGACGCGATGCGCAAGACCGCTACACGATCCAGGCCGGCAATCTCGTCGAACCCGGCGACGGCGAACAGCTGCTGCGCGACGTCGCCGCGCTCGGCGAACTCGACCAGGCGCAGCTCAAGGCCGCCTACAAAACGCAACTACGCCGCCCCCACGTGCCGCTCGCCGGCAGCGCGGGCTTGGGCCTGATCGACATGGCCCGCCGCAGCAGCACGCCGCTACGCGCCGCGCTCGACCCGCAACCGGGCGGCCGCGCGTTCTTCAGCCTGCACGCCGCGATCTGATACTGGATTCACGATGGACAACCTCTACTGCGCCCAGCAAACCGCCACGCCATTCGTTGCAAGCGATTGGGCGGCGGGCACGCTGACGATGCGCGGCGACTGCTACCCGGAGCACGCGTACGCGTTGTTCCACCCGATACTCGAAGGGATCAAGCGCTTTCTCGCGCAGGGCACGCGCCCGCTGAACCTGCAGCTGGAACTCAGCTACCTGAACACGAGCTCGGTGATGGCGCTGATGGATCTGTTCGATCTGCTCGAAGCCGCGCATCGCGACGGCCGCGCGGTCGCCGTGCACTGGCACTACGATGCGCGCAACGAGCGCCTCGCCGAGCTGGCCGAGGAATTCCGCGAGGATTTCAGCTTTCCGTTCTCGATCGAAGTACGCGGAGCCGCCGCATGAAGGATCAGCCTTCGCTCGACGCGCTGGTCGACGCCCTGCTGAACGACCCGCGCCACGCCGACAACCCGCTGCGCGAGCCGCTCGAGCAGTTGTACCGCCGCTCGCTCGAGCGCATGGCGCGGCTCGACCGCGTGACGCGCCTGTCGAGCGGCCTGCAGACGGCCGTGCTCGATTTCGATGCGCAGCTGCGCCGCTTCGAGAAGATCGCGCGCATTTCCGACCGCTACCAGGCGCTGCTGCACGTCGACAACCACTCGCTGCGCCGCGCGGCCACGCACGATCTGCTGACCGGGCTCGGCAACCGCCGCCTGCTCAGCGAGCACCTGGCCGACGTGACCGAACACGTGCAGCGCGGCGCGGCGCCGTACACGCTGCTGCTGCTCGACGTCGATAATTTCAAGCAGATCAACGATACCTGGGGGCACGAAATCGGCGACCAGGTGCTGATCGAAATCAGCCGCAAGCTCAAGTCGCTTACGCGCGAGAACGATTTCTGCGCGCGCTGGGGCGGCGAGGAATTCGTCGTGCTGCTGCCGCGCACGCCGCTCGCTCAGGCGCGTCCGATGATCGAACGCATGCACGGCGAATTGATGATGAATCTGCCGCTCGGCCAGATCTCGCTGCTGATCACGCTGAGCCTCGGCGCCACCGAGTACCGCGTGAGCGAAACCTGGGAGCAGACCTTGCAGCGCGCCGATAAGGCGATGCTGCAGGCCAAGCGCAGCGGCCGCAGCCGCTACGTGCTCGATTGAGGCGCGCGCAGCCTCCGCGCCCTCAGATCGCCTGATCGGTGGACGGCTTTTCCCACAGATTGATACCGCCTTCGGCGGCAAACTCGTCGATCTCGTCGAGCTCCTCCGCGCTGAACGCCAGATAGTCGAGCGCGCCGACGTTCTCGCGCACCTGCGCCGCACTGCTCGCGCCGATCAGCGCCGACGTCACGCGCGGGTCGCGCAGCGTCCACGCCAGCGCCAATTGCGCAAGGCTCTGGCCGCGCCGCTGCGCGATCTCGTCGAGACGGCGGGCGCGCTCGATGTTCTCCTCGCTGAGATGCGCGGCCTGCAGCGAACCGCCGCCCGGCTTGTTGACGCGCGCGTCGGCCGGAATCCCGTTCAGATAACGCGACGTCAACAGGCCCTGCGCGAGCGGCGTGAACACGATGCTGCCGACGCCGGCCGCGCCGAGCGTGTCGAGCAGCTCGTGCTCGATCCAGCGGTTGAACATGTTGTACGACGGCTGATGGATCAGCAGCGGCACCTTGTATTCGGCGAGCAGCTTGATCATCTCGCGCGTCTTGCCGGCCGAGTACGACGAGATGCCGATATACAGCGCCTTGCCCTGCTGCACGGCCGTGGCCAGCGCGCCCGCGGTTTCCTCGAGCGGCGTGTGCGCGTCGAAACGGTGCGAATAGAAGATGTCCACGTAGTCGAGGCCCAGGCGCTGGAGGCTCTGATCGAGGCTCGACAGCACGTACTTGCGCGAGCCGCCGCCGCTGCCGTACGGGCCCGGCCACATGTCCCAGCCGGCCTTGGTCGA
This sequence comes from uncultured Burkholderia sp., assembly GCA_963512745.1. Taxonomy (GTDB): domain Bacteria; phylum Pseudomonadota; class Gammaproteobacteria; order Burkholderiales; family Burkholderiaceae; genus Burkholderia. The sequence continues at coordinate 3,798 of CAUPOD010000205.1, forward strand.
GATCAGCAGTTCGTCGCGGTACGGCTTGAAATCCTCGCGCAGCAGACGGCCGAAATTCTCTTCGGCGCTGCCGTACGGCGGCCCGTAGTTGTTGGCCAGATCGAAGTGCGTGATGCCGAGGTCGAACGCGGCGCGCAGCACCTCGCGCTGCGTCGAGATCGGCGTCGTATCGCCGAAGTTGTGCCACAGGCCGAGCGACAGCGCCGGCAGCTTGAGGCCGGATTTGCCGCAGGTACGGTACTGCATCGTGTCGTAACGCGTGGAAGCTGCTTCGTAGGGCATGGTTTGATCCGCGGGAAAAATTCGTGAATTACAGCGCGACTTCGGACTTCGACGCCGAACGCGAGCCGGGCACGGGCGCATTGCTCGCGCCGTGATAGGTGTAGACGAGCGAGAACTTCACGTCGTCGCTTTGATTCTGGCCGGCCGAGTGCAGCGTGTTGCAGTGAAAAAACACCACGTCGCCGGGCGCGAGATCCACGCATTCGGCACGCTCGATCCAGCGCTGGTTCTCGGGCAGATCTGCGCGGAAGAACTTCGCCTCGTCGAAGCTCGCCGCGTCGAACTCGGCGCGGTGCGAGCCGGGCACGAGCCACAGCGCGCCGTTGTCGTCGTTCTCGCGGCCGAGCGCGATCCACACCGACACGAGATCGGGACGCTCGAACGCCCAATAGCGCGCGTCGCGGTGCCAGCCCGTGAGGCTGCCGTAGTGCGGGTGCTTGGTCATCACGCAGTTGTGATGCGCGCGCGACAGTACCGCCGGCTCCTCGAAATATGCCTCCATCCACGCCTTGATCTCAGGCGCCGTGGCGCGCGCGGCGAATTCGGGGTCGCGCGTATACGCGTCGAGCAGACGACGCACGGTGCGGCCGCCCGGCGCGTCGGTCGAAGCGGGCGCGCCCGGATAGCGGAGGTCGGCTTCGAGTTCGAGCGGCGCCGCGGCCTCGTGCAGTTGCCGCTGCGCGAGTTCGCGCAAGACCGCAGCGCGCTCGGGCGGCACCAAGCCGCGCGCGATCGTGAAGCCGCGCGTGCGCAGCTCGTCGAGCTGCGCGGGGATCGATTCGGACTGCGGTGAAGACATGGGACGTTGGAGGGCGATCGTTGTTGTCGCAAGATTGTAGCGCCGCGTGCGGCGGCGCGCTGGCATGGCCCTGCGCGTGTCGAGGGCGCTCGCGCGCAGAAGCCGCCGCGCCAAGCAAAACACCCCGGCGCGGGCCGGGGTGTTCGTGGGTACGGCAAATACGGCGGATGCCGCTAACGCGCCGCGCGGCGAACCGCGCGTTGCGTGGCGGGCAGCCTCAGGCAGGCACTGCGATGCCGGCCGCCTCGGCCAGCAATTGCGCCTTGTCGGTCGCTTCCCACGTGAATTCGGGCTCCGAACGGCCGAAGTGGCCATACGCGGCAGTCTTCTCGTAGATCGGGCGCAGCAGGTCGAGCATGTGCACGATGCCCTTCGGACGCAGATCGAAATGCTCGCGCACGAGCTTCGTGATCTCTTCGTCGGGGATGCGGCCCGTGCCGAACGTGTTGACCATCACCGAGGTCGGCTGCGCGACGCCGATCGCGTACGACACCTGGATCAGCGCGCGCGAAGCGAGGCCCGCGGCCACGATGTTCTTGGCCACGTAGCGGCCCGCATATGCAGCCGAGCGGTCCACCTTCGACGGGTCCTTGCCCGAGAACGCGCCGCCG
>CAUPOD010000206.1:0-5473 GCA_963512745.1 uncultured Burkholderia sp.
GTGTGGCCGTAGAAGCGGATGATCTGCGAGAGCATCGCCGACGAGAACATCGGCACGCCGCCGCTCTCCTCTTCGAGGATGATCTGCAGCAGGATGCTGCGCGTCAGATCCTCGTTGGTCTTCGCGTCGACCACCTTGAAGTTTTCCTGTTCGAGCACCAGCTGCTTCACGTCGGTCAGCGTGATGTACGTGCTGGTCTCGGTATCGTAGAGCCGGCGATTCGGATATTTTTTGATCAGCCGCTCGGCCGATTTCTTGTTAGCCGTCATATGAAGCCTTTACACGCCTAAGTCCAATAAAGACGCCCCGCCCGCGCGTCGCCGCGCGGGTCCGGGGCGCATGAAACACGTTGCGAGCCGTTCCGGCTCAGCCCATGTGCAACCCGCCGTTCAGCGAGAAGTCCGCGCCCGTCGAAAAACCCGACTCGTCCGACGCCAGCCATGCGACGATCGAACCGATTTCCTGCGGCTGCCCGAGGCGGCGCACGGGAATCGTCGCGACGATCTTTTCGAGCACGTCGGGACGGATCGACTTGACCATGTCGGTGCCGATGTAGCCCGGCGACACGGTATTGACCGTCACGCCCTTGGTCGCCACTTCCTGCGCCAGCGACATCGTGAAGCCGTGAATGCCGGCCTTCGCCGTCGCGTAGTTGGTCTGGCCGAACTGCCCCTTCTGCCCGTTCACCGACGAGATGTTGATGATCCGGCCCCAGCCGCGCTCGACCATGCCGTCGATCACTTGCTTCGTGACGTTGAACAAGCTGGTCAGGTTCGTGCTGATCACGGCGTCCCAATCCTCGACCGTCATCTTGCGGAACACGACGTCGCGCGTGATGCCGGCGTTGTTGACGAGCACGTCGATTTCGCCGATCTCGGCCTTGACCTTGTCGAACGCCTGCTTGGTCGATTCCCAATCGCCGACGTTGCCTTCCGAAGCGATGAAATCGAAGCCGAGCGCCTTTTGATCCTCGATCCACTTCGCGCGGCGCGGCGAATTCGGGCCGCAGCCGGCCACCACCTTGAAGCCGTCCTTGTACAGACGCTGACAGATGCTGGTACCGATGCCGCCCATCCCGCCCGTAACGTATGCAACGCGTTGAGACATAGTTAACTCTCCGTGATTATTTTAAAAGGTCAGCCGATCGGTCAAATCCAGAGGCGCGCGCGGCGGCATGCGGGCCCCGCGGCGCCTTGCACGTTCTACTCAGTCGCGTTCGAGCGCGAGCGCCACGCCCATGCCGCCGCCGATACACAGCGATGCGAGGCCGCGCTTCGCGTCGCGCTTCTTCATTTCGTGCAGCAGCGTGACGAGAATCCGGCAGCCCGATGCGCCGATCGGGTGGCCGATCGCGATCGCGCCGCCGTTCACGTTGACCTTTTCGGTATCCCAGCCCATCTGCTGATGCACGGCGAGCGCCTGCGCGGCGAACGCCTCGTTGATTTCCATGAGATCGAGGTCGCCGGGCGTCCAGCCTGCGCGTTCGAGACAGCGGCGCGACGCGGGCACGGGGCCCATGCCCATGACCTTCGGATCGAGGCCCGCGCTCGCGTACGCCTTGATGCGCGCGAGCGGCTGCAGGCCGAGGGCCTCGGCCTTCTTGGCCGACATCACGAGCACCGCCGCGGCGCCGTCGTTGAGGCCCGACGCGTTGGCTGCCGTGACCGTGCCGTCCTTCGCGAACGCGGGCTTGAGGCCCGCGAGCGACTCGGCCGTCACGCCGTGGCGCACGAACTCGTCGGTCGCGAAGCGCAGCGGCTCGCCCTTGCGTTGCGGAATCTCGATCGAGACGATTTCCTCGTCGAAACGGCCGGCCTTCTGCGCGGCTTCCGCCTTGTTTTGCGACAGCGCGGCGAGCTGGTCCTGCGCTTCGCGCGTGATGCCGTATTCCTTGGCCACGTTCTCGGCCGTGACGCCCATGTGGTACTGGTTGTATACGTCCCACAGGCCGTCGACGATCATCGTATCGACGAGTTTCGCGTCGCCCATGCGGAAACCGTCGCGCGAGCCGGGCAGAACGTGCGGCGCGGCGCTCATGTTCTCCTGGCCGCCCGCGATCACGATCTGGTCGTCGCCCGCGATGATCGCGTTCGCGGCCAGCATCACGGCCTTGAGGCCCGAGCCGCACACCATGTTGATGGTCATGCCGGGCACCATGTTCGGCAGACCGGCCTTGAGCAGCGCCTGGCGCGCGGGGTTCTGGCCCGAGCCGGCCGTCAGCACCTGGCCCATGATGACCTCGCTGATCTGCTCGGCGGGCAGGCCGGCGCGCTCGAGTACGGCGCGAATCACGGCGGAGCCCAGTTCGGGAGCGGGGATTTTGGCGAGCGAACCGCCGAATTTACCGACCGCGGTGCGCGCGGCCGAAACGATTACTACGTCAGTCATCGGAATCTCCTGGGCAGGGCCGGCCTCGGTCGAGACCCGCCCCTCATTGTTTGGGATGAAACGATAGCGCAGATCTAGAGCCTGCGCCCGCTTTCGCCATTCGTCAATCGCTGTCGTGCGCCGTCATTCGCGCTTGAGCACGTAGCTGCCCGGCGCGGCTTCGAGCACCGGGAACTGCTCGCTGCCGAGCTGCGCGCGCGGCTTGACCTTGCGGCCGCCGTAGCCCGCCAGCCACTCGGCCCACACGGGCCACCAACTGCCCGGCTCTTCGGTCGCGCCGTCGAGCCATTCCTGCGGCGTGGGCGGCAGTTCGCCGTCCGGCCGCACCCAGTAACTGCGCTTCTTCTTGGCGGGCGGATTGATCACGCCCGCGATGTGACCCGACGCGCCGAGCAGGAACGTGAGCGGCCCGCTCAGCAGCGCAGTGGATGCATACGCCGACTGCCACGGCACGATGTGGTCCTCGCGCGACGCGTAGATGAAGGTCGGCACGTCGATGCTCGACAGGTCGACGGGCTCGCCGCACGTCGTCAGCGCGCCCGGTTCGCGCAGCTTGTTCTCGAGATACGTGTTGCGCAGATACCAGACGTACATCGGCCCGGGCAGGCTCGTCGAATCGCCGTTCCAGTACAGCAGGTCGAACGGCGCCGGCGTGCGGCCCTTCAGGTAGTTGTCGACCACGTAGTTCCAGACCAGGTCGTTCGGGCGCAGGAACGAGAAGCTGTTGGCGAATTCGTTGCCGCGCATGAGTCCCGGCGGCGTGCCGTGCTTGCCGCCGATGGTCTGTTCGCGCATCTGCACGTGCGGCTCGTCGATGAATACGTCGAGGATGCCCGTGTCGGAGAAGTCGAGCATCGTCGTGAGCAGCGTCATCGAGGAAGCGGGATGCTCGCCGCGCGCGGCCAGGACCGACAGTGCGGTCGCGAGCAGCGTGCCGCCGACGCAGAAGCCGAGCGTGTTGATCTGATCGCGCCCGGTGAGCTGCTGCACGACCTCGATCGCGCTCAGCACGCCTTCGTCGATGTAGTCGTCCCAGGTCTTGTCGGCGACCGACGCGTCGGCGTTGCGCCACGACACGAGGAACACCTGCTGGCCGCTCGCGAGCGCGTGCGCGACGAACGAGTTCTCGGGCTGCAGATCGAGGATGTAGAACTTGTTGATGCACGGCGGCACGATCAGGAACGGCCGCTCGTACACGGTCGGCGTGACGGGCTTGTATTGGATCAGCTGGATCAGGTCGTTTTGATAGACGACCGCCCCTTCGGTGACCGCGAGGTTCTTGCCGACCGTGAACTGCGACTCGTCGGTCTGCGAAATCTTGCCGCGCTGCAGATCGGCGAAGAAATTCATCATGCCCTGGCGCAGGCTCTCGCCCTTGGTTTCGAGCAGGCTCTGCTGCGCGTCGGGATTGAGCGCGAGGAAGTTGCTCGGCGACATCGCCGCGGCCCACTGCTGCACGGCGAAGCGGATCCGCTCGCGCGTCTTGGCGTCGGTCTCGACCGCGTCGGCGAGTTCCTGCAGATAGCGTGCGTTGAGCAGATACCAGGCCGCCGCGAACGCATAGGCCGGCGTGTTCTTCCATGCATCGGCCGCGAAGCGCTTGTCCTTGAGTGCGGGCGCTTCGCTGCTCGCATTGCCCGCCTGGCGCATCAGTTCGAGCGACTCGCGCGAATACTCGGCCTGCAGCTTGGCAAGGCGCTCGGGCGGCACCGACGCCAGCGGCAGCGCAGCGCCGGGCGGCAAACCCGCGCCGAGCGCGGGGCCGAACGCTTGCGCGAAGTTGCCGCCGAGCCCCTTGAACGAGGCGCCGAACGCGTCGGGCAGCGACTGGAACGCTTGGAACGGATTCTGCATCGCTTGCAGCGGATTCTGCGTCCCGGCCGCGAACGGCGCGAATGCGGGCGGCAAACCGCCGCCCGCCGCCGTCTTCGCCGCTTCGGCCAGTTGGCTCCAGGACGCGAGCCAGGTGTCGAACATCTGCTGCATGGACGGGGTTGCGGGGCCGGCTTCGGGGGACGTGGTGCTTGACGACTTCGAGGAGTGTTTTGTCATACCAACGCGAACAGATATGGGGGGCGAGGCACGGGGCCGGACCGGACTGCCCGACCACGGCACGTCAGCGGTTCAGACCGGGCACTTACACAGCGACAGCAGCAGGGGCAAGCCTGTGGTTTGGATTCTGCCGCAGCCTCGTAGTTTTATCATTATCGTTTTCCCCCATGTGACAATCGGCCCATTCGGTACGCATATTCGCGCCGTTAGGCGCGCCTGGCACGCCGAAAAGGTTTAGGGTATAGGCCCCTGTCGCGCGCCGCTCACGCGTCGAGCCAGATCAACGCGCCCATACGCCCCGTCACGCGGTCGCGCCGGTAGGAATAGAAGCGCTCGGGTTCGCTAAAGGTACAGTGCGTGCCGCCGCTCACGCGCGTGACGCCTAGACGCGCGAGGCGCAGCCGCGCCAAAGCGTACAGATCGGCGAAATACTTATCCGGCGCGGCGGCATGCGGGCGGAACGCGGCGTCGGTCGCGAGCCGTTCGGCGGGCAGCGCCGCGTCCAGAAACGCGGTGCGCACCTCGGTGCCGACTTCGAATGCGGCCGGCCCGATGGCCGGCCCCAGATACGCGTGCAACGCATCGCCCGCGGTCCCGGCCAAGTCCGCCACGCGCCGCGCAGTGCGCTCGACGATACCGCCCACGAGGCCCCGCCAGCCCGCATGCGCGGCGCCGACCGCGCGCCCCGCCGCATCGCAGATCAGCACGGGCAGGCAATCGGCCACCATCACGACGCAGACCGCGCCCGGCACGTCGCTGACGCACGCGTCGGCTTGGACCGGCGCGTGCGTGCCCGCCGCCTGTGCGGCAACGATCTGGTCCGCCGCGACGATCCGCGTGCCGTGCACCTGGTCGAGCCACGCGGCTTGCGGCTGCTGCGTCAACGCGAGTACGCGCGCGCGGTTGGCGGCGACGCGCACGGCGTAGTCGCCCGTATGCAGACCGAGATCGAGGCCGCCCGGCACGCCCGCGCCGTCTTGCCAGCGGCCGTACGGCGGCAGGCTCACACCGCCGGTGCGCGTCGTAATCAGCG
>CAUPOD010000207.1:0-5469 GCA_963512745.1 uncultured Burkholderia sp.
CCTTGCAGCAGGCCGCGGCCGCCGGCGTCGAAGCTGCGCGCGCCACCGGCTTCGCGTGCGAATTGCCGCCGTTGCCGCACGCGGCCGAGCTTGCGGAAACGCCCATGCAGCCGCTCTGGCTCGTCGGCTCGCATCGCATGGCCACGCGCGGCCCGAAGCAGTTCGTCGATTTCCAGAACGACGTCGCCGCCGCCGACATCCTGCTCGCGGTGCGCGAGGGCTTCGAGTCGGTCGAGCACGTCAAGCGCTATACGGCGATGGGCTTCGGCACCGATCAAGGCAAGCTCGGCAACATCAACGGCATGGCGATCCTGGCCGCCGCGCTCGGCAAGACGATTCCCGAGACGGGCACCACCACGTTCCGCCCGAACTACACGCCCGTCACGTTCGGCACGTTTTCGGGCCGCGAGCACGGCGACTTCTTCGAGCCGATCCGCAAGACCTGCATCCACGAATGGCACGTCGATCACGGTGCCGAATTCGAGGACGTCGGCAACTGGAAGCGTCCTTGGTACTACCCGCGCGCGGGCGAGGACTTGCATGCGGCCGTCGCGCGCGAGTGCCTCGCCGTGCGCAACGGCGTGGGCATTCTCGATGCCTCGACGCTCGGCAAGATCGACATCCAGGGCCCCGACGCCGCGCAACTGCTGAACTGGGTCTATACGAACCCGTGGAGCAAGCTCGAAGTCGGCAAGTGCCGTTACGGGCTCATGCTCGACGAGAACGGCATGGTGTTCGACGACGGCGTGACCGTGCGCCTCGCCGAGCAGCACTACATGATGACGACCACCACCGGCGGCGCCGCACGCGTGCTGACGTGGATCGAACGCTGGCTGCAGACCGAGTGGCCCGACATGAAGGCGCGCGCGGTGTCCGTCACGGACCAGTGGGCGACGTTCGCGGTGGTCGGCCCGAAGAGCCGCAAGGTCTTGCAGAAGGTGTGCAGCGACATCGACTTCGCGAACGCGGCGTTCCCGTTCATGTCGTACCGGCCGGGCACCGTGGCGGGCGTGCCCGCGCGCGTGATGCGCATCAGTTTCTCGGGCGAGCTCGCTTATGAAGTCAACGTGCCCGCCAACTTCGGGCGCATGGTGTGGGAGGCATTGATGGCGGCCGGCACCGAGTTCGACATCACGCCGTACGGCACCGAAACCATGCACGTGTTGCGCGCCGAGAAGGGTTATCTGATCGTCGGCCAGGATACGGACGGTTCCGTGACGCCGTACGACCTCGGCATGGGCGGGCTCGTCGCGAAGTCGAAGGATTTTCTCGGCAAGCGTTCGCTGTCGCGCAGCGATACCGCGAAGCAGGGGCGCAAGCAGTTCGTCGGGCTGCTCGCCGACGATCCCGCGTTCGTGATTCCCGAGGGCAGTCAGATCGTGCCGGCCGATGTTGCTACGGGCGCGTCGGCTGCATCAGGCACTTCAGGTGCGGATGGTGTCGCGCCGATGGTCGGGCATGTGACGTCGAGCTACTACAGTCCCGTGCTGCAGCGTTCGATCGCGCTGGCGCTCGTGAAGGGCGGCCTCGACAAGATCGGCGAATCGGTTTCGATCTCGCTCGCGGACGGCCGCTTCGTCGGCGCGCGAATTTGCAGTCCTGTTTTCTACGATATCGAAGGAGCGCGTCAACATGTGGAGTGAGGCGAGAAGCAATGGGGGCGCCGGGACCGCGGCCGAGGGCGTGCATCTGCGCCAGGAGTCGCCGCTGGTCGGGCTGGGCGGCGCGCTGAAACCGGCTGCCGGTCGTGCGGGACAGAAGTTCTGGGTACGCGAGCGTGCGTTCTGCGAGCTCGTGACGTTGCGCGGCGACGTGCGCGATCCCGCGTTTACCGAGGCGGTGGCGAGCGTGGTCGGGTGTGCGCCGCCGAGCCGGGCGAATACGGTCGCGCGCGGCGCGCAGTACGACATCTTGTGGCTCGGGCCGGACGAGTGGCTCGTGCGGTCGTTGCAGCCGCAGAACACGGGGTTGGCGGAGCGGTTGGCCGCTGTGCTGGCGGGGCAGTTTGCTTCGGCGGTGGATAACAGCAGCGGATCGACCGTGCTTGAAATCGGCGGGGAACGTGTGCGCGATGTGATTGCGCGCGGGTGTCCGCTCGATCTGCATCCGAAAGGGTTTGCGCCGGGGCAGTGTGCGCAGAGTCATTTTTTCAAGGCTTCGATGGTGCTGGTGCCGACGGGTGCGGAGACGTACGAGATCGTGGTGCGGCGCAGCTTTGCGGATTATTTCTGCCGTATTTTGCTCGACGCGGCGCAGCCGTTGTAGGAGGGGTGAGGCTTGATTGATGCGCGTGGGCGCGCATCGGGGTTTGGGAGGGGTTACTGGGTGGAGCGACACGCGTCGAATTCGCGAGTGTGGTTTTCCGTAAACACTTGCGATGTTTTTACAATTTACTTTCGCCGTTGCCGGTATTGTTCATACGTTTAAAAAGTACCGAACGATCCACCCATGAATAACAAGACGTACCGTCTGGTGTATTCCAGGCGTTGGGGAATGGCGGTAGCCGTTGCGGAAACGGCTACCGCTGCGGGCAAATCGGCGGGCGGCGAGACGCGCGCGAGCAGGCGTTCGCGCGCCGTGCTCACGGTGTCGGCCGCGCTGGCCGTCGCGGGCACGCTGCCCGGGCCCGCGTTCGCGCAGATCGTGCCTACACCCGGCGCCAGCACGCAGGTCATCCAGACTCAGAACGGCTTGCCGCAAGTGAACGTGGCGCGTCCGTCGGGCGCGGGGGTGTCGATCAACGGCTACAACCAGTTCGACGTGCAAAAGGCCGGTGCGATCCTGAACAATTCGCCCACAACTGTTCAGACGCAGCAGGCGGGGTGGATCAACGGCAACCCGAACTATGCGCCCGGCCAAGCGGCGCGCGTCATCGTCAATCAGGTCAACAGTCCGAACCCGTCCTCGATTCGTGGATTCGTGGAGATTGCCGGACAGAAGGCCGAACTCGTCATATCGAATCCATCCGGTCTGCAAATCGACGGCGGCGGATTCATCAATACCTCACGCGCCGTTTTGACGACTGGCGTGCCGTACTACGGGGCCGACGGTTCCGTTGCCGGATTCAATGTGAATCGTGGGCTCGTCACGGTATCCGGCGCCGGTCTGAATGCATCGAATGTCGATCAGGTCGACATCATTGCGCGCGCCGTTCAAGCGAATGCCGCGATCTACGCGAAAAATCTGAACGTGATCGCCGGTGCGAACCGAGTCGATCATGGCACGCTGGCCGCGACGCCGATTCAAGGCGACGGCGCCGCGCCGGCCGTCGCGATCGACGTGGCGCAGTTAGGCGGCATGTATGCGGATCGGATCTTCCTGGTATCGAACGAGAACGGTGTGGGGACCGCCAATGCCGGCACGATCGCGGCCCAAGCGGGAGATTTGACGCTTCAGTCGAACGGCCGGCTCGTGCTGACGGGCAAGAGCACGGCGAGCGGTAACTTGGCGCTCTCGGCCACGGGCGGCATCCAGAATAACGGCATCACGTATGCGCAGCAGTCGGCGGCAGTAAACACGAGCGCCGATCTCACGAACACCGGCACGCTCGCGGCCCAACAAAACGCGACCGTCAACGCCGGGTCGGTGAACTCGGTCGGCACGCTGGCCGCAGGCCTGAACAACGACGGCTTGCTGGCGCACAGCGGCGACTTGAATCTCACCGCCGCTGGGCTGCTGAGCGCGACGGGCCAAAACATCGCGGGCGGCAATGCAGTGCTCGCGGGCGGTAACGTGAATCTAGCCGGGAGCGAGACAGCGGCGAACGGTAATCTGTCGCTGAACGCGACGGCGGGCGACCTGAATCTGGCAGGTGCCAAGGCAACCTCGGGCGGCACCGTATCGGCGAACACGACGGGTACGCTCAAGAACGACAACGCGACGCTTGCGTCGGCGGGCGCACAAACGATTGCGGCGAGTGCGCTGTCGAACCGGAGCGGTCAGATCGTGTCGGGCGGCACGCTCGCGGCAGATGTCGCGGGTGCGATTTCAAATCAAGGCGGCACCTTGCAGGCAGCAGGCGCGCTGAGTTCGAGCAGCGGCACGCTCGACAATTCCAGCGGCCACCTGATCTCGCTCAATACCGATGGACTGACCGTCGCGACGGCCGGTCTGTTGAGCAACGGCGCGAACGGTTCGATCGGCGGTAACGGCAACGTTTCGATTCAAGCGGCTCAACTGAGCAATGCCGGCTCGATCACCGCCGTGCAGAATCTTGCGATGCATGCCGCGCAGTCGCTGACGAACGGTGGCACGCTCGCGGCGAACGGCAACGCCGCCGTGTCGGCCGGTACCACGCTGACCAATGCGGGCGGTACGATTTCGGCGGGCCAACAGGCGGACATCGGCGCCACGGACCTGAACAATGGCGCCGGCACCGTGAGCGCCGCTCAACTCGACATCCACGCGGCGGCGCTCGAGAACGCGGGCGGCTCGTTGACGCAGAGCGGCACGGGCGCCACCACGCTCGCCGTCACGAACATGCTGGACAACTCGCACGGTTCGATCCGGACCAACAGCACAGATCTGAGTCTCATGCCCGCAACCCTCGTCAATAACGAAGGGGTCATTGCGCATGCGGGTACCGGCACACTGTCGATCGCAAGCGATAGCGTATCGAACCACGGCGGCACGATCGCGACGAACGGCGCACTCGATGTTCAGGGCGGCGCCGTGTCGAACCAAGGCGGCAAACTCGCCGCGCAATCGCAGACCACGCTGAACGTGACGTCGCTCGATAACAGCGCGGGCGGCTACGTTGGCGCGCGCGGCGTAGCGCTGACGGCACACGGAGCCTTCAATAATGCGGGCGGTACGCTCGATGCGGCCGATGCGTTGACGGCGAGCGCACAATCGATCGCGAACGACGGCGGCTTCATCAAAAACTCCGGTGCGCACGCCACGATGGTGACGGCCGACGGCGCCCTAACCAACACGAACGGCGGCCTGATCGGCGGCAACGGCGATGTGTCGGCATCGGGCGGCAGTATCGACAACTCGAACGGCACGGTGATCGCGAGCGGCGCTGCCACAGTGCAGTCCGGCGGCTCGCTGACAAACGCCGCTGGCTTGATTCAGGGCGACGGCAACGTATCGGTTGGCGCCGCGGGTGCGGTCAGCAATATCGGCGGCCAAATCGAGTCGAATGGCCTCACGAGTCCGGCAACCACGCTGCAGGTATCCGGCGCGTCGCTCGACAATACGAGCGGCCGCATAGCCAATATTGGGTCGGGCGCGACGACACTCAACGCCGCATCGATTACGAACGCGAATCCGAACGGCGTAGCGGGAGCGGGCACCCTCGGCGGCAACGGCGACGTCACGCTCGACGGCCGAGCCTTGTCGAATACGCAGGGTGCGCAGATGGGGGGGGGGGCCGCGCGGCCGGTGACAGCCCGGCCCTCGCCCGCCACAAAACCCCCCCCCCGCGGGCGCGCGGCCCCGGCGCCGCGGCCGAAGGTTTTTCGACCG
>CAUPOD010000208.1:0-5461 GCA_963512745.1 uncultured Burkholderia sp.
TTACAGCGCTATCGGTTGTGGTTTTCGCCATTGAACGAGGTATCAAATTTGCAAGTAATCGAGCATTTTACGGCAAAACTACCGGGGCGCCTGCTGGCGCCCCGCCCCGTCCGCGCGCGGCTTCCCATGCGCTAGCCTAACGCTTAGAAAAATGAGACACAAATCAGGCACTTATCTAGCCCGATCACGGGCAGTCGGGGTACAATAGAAGATTCCCTAAATCGAATTTTCGATGGTTGGGTTGTTCACTGCTTTCAGCCGTTTATCGGGAGTGGGGATAATGACCAATCTCAGCGACTCGCTACGACTGAAGTCGGCCTCCAGCCAGCTTCCCGTCACCGCCTACTTCGATGAAGCGCTCCTGGCGCGAGAAATCGAAACCCTCTTCAAGCAAGGTCCTCGCTATATCGGGCACGAACTCATGGTTCCCGAAGCGGGAGATTATTTTGCGCTGCCTGCCGAAAAGGAAGGCCGCGTGCTCGTGCGCGACCAGGCGCAGCAGATCGAACTGCTGTCGAACGTGTGCCGCCACCGCCAGGCCATCATGCTCAACGGCCGCGGCAATGCCCAGAACATCGTCTGTCCGCTGCACCGCTGGACGTACGATCTGAAGGGCGAACTGCTCGGCGCGCCGCACTTCCCCGACAAGCCGTGCCTGAATCTCGGCAAGACCCCGTTGCAGAACTGGCAGGGGCTGCTGTTCGAAACCCAGGGCCGCGACGTCGCGCGCGATCTCGCGCAGCTCGGCACCAAGCAGCATTTCGACTTTTCGGACTACATGTTCGACCACGTCGAAGTCCACGAATGCAACTACAACTGGAAGACCTTCATCGAGGTCTATCTGGAGGACTACCACGTCGTGCCGTTCCATCCGGGGCTCGGCAGCTTCGTGTCGTGCGACGATCTCACGTGGGAGTTCGGCGAGTGGTACAGCGTGCAGACGGTCGGCGTGCATAACGCGCTCGCGCGTCCGGGCAGCCCGACCTACCGCAAATGGCACGACGCCGTGCTGCAGTTCCGCAACGGCGAGCCGCCCGAGTTCGGCGCGATCTGGATGGTGTACTACCCGAACATCATGATCGAGTGGTATCCGCACGTGCTGATCGTGTCGTATCTGATCCCGCGCGGCCCGCAGCAGACCACGAACATCGTCGAGTTCTACTACCCCGAGGAAATCGTGCTGTTCGAGCGCGAGTTCATCGAGGCCGAACGCGCCGCCTATATGGAAACGGCCGTCGAGGACGACGAAATCGCGATGCGCATGGACGCGGGGCGCCGTGTGCTGATGGAGCGCGGCGAGTCGCAGATCGGGCCTTATCAGAGCCCGATGGAAGACGGGATGCAGCACTTCCACGAGTTCTTGCGGCGGGAGATGGGGAACATCTGACCGTAATGCAGCGTTCTCATGAAATGGGGCCACCAATCGGTGGCCCCATTTCATTGACAGCTAGCAGCCTCTCCGTAACTGGGAACAGGAGTCGCCTCCTCCGTGATCGCGGTCGCGAGTTCGGTCTTTTGCCGTTCGGATTTACCGGGCCATGCCCTCACGAACAGCGCCTGCGTTGAAAAACTCGCAGCCCGCTTCCGTCACTCCACCTGTTTACGCGCGTGGCCGAGCAACCGAGTTGCGCCCCACTGCAACGTCACGCACAACAGCAAGTACATGGCGCCGACGAATAGGAAAATCTGTATCGGATACACCATGAGCCGGTTGTTCACCTGATTCGCCAAGAACGTGAATTCCGGCACGCCGACGATATAGGCGAGCGACGTATCCTTCGTCAGCGACACCCATTGGTTGATGAACGACGGCGTCATGATCCGAATCGCTTGCGGAAGAAGCACGTAGCGCAACGCCTGCCAGCGCGTCATGCCGAGCGACAACGCGGCGCGCCACTGACCCGCGCCGACCGCGACGATCCCGGCATGGACCGAGTGCGACAGATATGCCCCGCCGATCAGCGCCAGCGCGCAGATCACGGTGGCCAATCCCGGCACATCGACGTGCAGCAAGATCGGCATCAGGAAAAACGTCCAGAAGATCAGCATCAGCACCGGAATCGCGCGGAAAAAACCGATCACGGCGACGAGCACGAGGTGCGCCGCGCCGCGCGACATGGCCAGCGCTACGCCGCCCGCAAGCCCCAGCAGCGCGGACAATAGCGCCGACGACACCGCCATGACGATACTGAGCGCGAAACCGCCGAGCGGCCCGTCGGGGAATGCGCCGAGCATGAAATAACGCAGCGTCGCAAGCCAATCGACTCCGTCCATCGTCGGGTCCGTCATGTGTGCAGGTAACGGCGGCGCCGGATCGCAAGCGCGACCTCGATGACCGCGATGATCGAGATATACAGCACGGTAGCCGCGCCGAACGCCTGGAACGTCTTGAACGTCTCGGTATCGACCTGACGCGCCTCGTACGACAGCTCGGCCATGCCGATCGCCATCGCCAGCGACGAATTCTTCACGGCGTTCATGTATTGGCCGGCCAACGACGGCATCGCGATGCGAATCGCCTGCGGCAGAATCACGTAGCGGAACGTAACGAACGGCGAAAGCCCCAGCGCGGCGGCGGCCTCGTACTGCCCACGGCGCACGCCGCGGATGCCGGCCCGGAACTCCTCGCCGATAAAGGTGGCCGTATAGCAAGTCAGTCCGACCCAACCCGCGAGGAATTCGAACGACGGCCAAGACAACCGGAAAGCCCCGAGCGCAACCGCATGAGGCGCGTTCAGCCAAGCCATCCAGTTTCCAGGCAGCAGCGTCGCCACGCCGAAATACCAGAACAGCAATTGCACGAGCAGCGGCGAGTTGCGAAATATCAGCACATAGCCGGCGGCCAGCGCGGCGGGCAGGCGATGCCGCGAATCGCGGGCAAGCGCCAGCCCGAACCCGAGCGCCGTCGCGGCAACGCATGCGCTCGCCGACAAAACAACCGTCATCAGGAAACCGTGGGCGATCCACCCGATGTACTGGGGTGCAAGCCAACCGCTCATATCGTTCCTTTTCGCTTCACGCGTAACCGCACGCATACCGGCGGGGAGACATGCACGTCACGCACGTCAGTTCTGCAGCGGATCGCCGATCTTGAAGAGACGCGGGAGCGGCGCGCGGCTGTCCGGCCCGAACCAGACGTTGTAGATCTTCGCGGCCGAGCCGTTGGCCTCCAGATCCGCCAGCGTCTTGTTGACGACGTCCAGCAGGCGCGCCTCGCCCTTCGGCACGCCGACGCCCTCGTAGTCGTGCGAGATCGAGAACGGCGAGATCTCGTAGTTCGCCTTGTCCGGCACCCGGGCCAGCAGCGCGACGAGTTTCGGACCATCCTGCGTGATCGCCTGGACGTTCCCGGTTCGCAAGGCTGCGAATGCGAACGGCGTGTCGTCGTATTCGATCAGCGTCGCGCTCGGAAACTGGGCGCGGACCTGCTGCTCGTTGGTCGTCCCCTTATCGGCGCCGATCCGCAAACCGTTGAGCTGAGACGGCGACGTGAGGAACCCCTTCTTCGCGAGAAACTGCGTACCCGATGCGAAATACGGCGTGCTGAAATCGATCTCCTGCCTGCGCTCCGGCGTGATGGTGAAATTGGCGAACACCAGATCCACCTTGCCCGACTTCAGAAACGCAATGCGGTTGGCGGGATTGGTCGGCTGGATCTCCAGCTTCACGCCGAGCCGCTGCGCCACCGCGCGCGCGTAGTCGACATCGAGCCCGACGATCTGATTGGTCTTCGGATCGGCGAAACCGAACGGCGGGTTGCTGTCGAATGCCGCGACGCGTAACACGCCGGCCTTCTTGATATCGTCGAGCCTGTCGGCATGCGCGCCGTTCCCGAGAAGGAACAGGCCGGCCGTGGCCAGTCCGAGCAGTTTCGCTATTTTCATTAGTGGTCTCCGTAGCGGTGGAACAAATCCGGCCCAGTCGCCGCGCCGCCGGCGCGGCGGCATCAATGCAGGATCCTGGTGAGAAAATCCCGCGCGCGTTCCGACGCGGGATGGGCAAAAAAATCTTCCTTGCGCGCGTCTTCGACGATGCGGCCGTGGTCCATGAAGATCACGCGATGCGCGACCCTGCGCGCGAATCCCATTTCGTGGGTCACACAGATCATGGTCATGCCTTCGCGTGCGAGTTCGACCATCACGTCGAGCACCTCGTTGATCATCTCGGGATCGAGCGCCGAGGTCGGCTCGTCGAACAACATCGCGACGGGATCCATCGACAAGGCCCTAGCGATCGCCACGCGCTGCTGCTGGCCGCCCGACAGCTGGGCGGGAAACTTATCCGCATGCGCGCGCAGACCGACCCGGTCGAGCAGTGCCAGCCCTTTTTCGACGGCATGCTCGCGGCTCCGGCCGAGCACTTTGATCTGGGCAAGCGTGAGATTGCCGAGCACGGAAAGATGGGGAAACAACTCGAAGTGCTGAAACACCATGCCGACCTGCGCACGCAGTTTCGACAAATGGTCCGCCCTGCCACTGTCGCCGACAAGCTGCCCGTTGACGACGATCTCGCCCTGCTGGATCGGCTCGAGGCCATTCACGGTCTTGAGCAGCGTCGATTTACCCGACCCGGACGGCCCGCACACGACGACCACCTCGCCGCGCGTCACTTCCGCCGTACAGTCGGTCAATACTTGGACCCGGCCGTACCATTTCGATACGTTCCGTATCGATATCGAACCCGCACTCAATTCGTCACCCGTCGTCGCGCAATCCTCCCGCACGAGCGGAAGATCGATTCAAAGCGACAAACGATAATCGGTGCGCCGGCCTCGACCAACCAACGATTCCCGATAAGCTCATGACGATTTCGATGCGCGAGGCAGCGCATGAACCCCGGCGCGGCCGCCGCGATTTTGGGTAGACTTGAAGGATTCGAGCCGCACGCGCTCGCCTGGGAGCCCGTCATGCCTCACACCCGCTACACCACCCTCATTTCCGCCGACAATCTGGCCGAACGCCTCGCGGCCGCGCCCGACAGCGTGCTCGTATTCGATTGCCGCTTCGACCTGACCGATCCGCCAGCGGGCGCGCAAGCCCACGCGGCCGGCCATCTGCTCGGCGCGCAGTATCTGCATCTCGATCACGATCTGTCCGCGCCCAAGACAGGCAGCAACGGACGCCATCCGCTGCCGGACCGTCAGGACCTCGCGGCGAGACTCGCCGCGCGCGGGCTGCGTCATGGCCAGCAAGTGGCGATCTACGACGCGCAAGGCGGCATGTATGCGGCGCGCCTGTGGTGGCTGCTGCGCTGGCTCGGGCACGACGCGGTGGCCGTGCTCGACGGCGGCTTGCCCGCGTGGCAGGCGGCCGGCCACGCGCTGACGACGGAAGCGAGCGCGCCGCGCGCGCCCGGCGCTTTCCATGCGCAACCGCCGCTTGCGACGACGGCCGACCCGCACCCCGTGCTCGTCAACCACGACACCAACGCGCGCCTCGTCTACGACGCGCGCGCAGCCGAC
>CAUPOD010000209.1:0-5442 GCA_963512745.1 uncultured Burkholderia sp.
GCGCCGGGGGGCGTGGGGGGGGCGGGGGCGGGGCTCGCGGCCGCGCCACGCGGGCCGCGGGCGCGGGCGGTACGGGCCGACCCCTAACCGGGCCGGCCAGTACCGCCGCATATGTTACGCGAGATCGAAACGGTCGAGGTTCATGACCTTGTTCCAGACCGCCACGAAATCGCGCACGAACTTCTCTTCGCCGCCGTCGCTGCCGTAGACCTCGGCCACCGCGCGCAACTGCGGCTCAGAACCGAACACGAGATCCACGCGCGTGGCTGCCCACTTGAGCTCGCCGCTCGCCCGGTCGTGCCCCTCGAAAATATTCTGCGAATGCGACACGGGTTTCCATTCCGTGCCGATATCGAGAAGATTCACGAAGAAGTCGTTGCTCAGCGTTTCCGGACGCTTCGTGAAGACGCCGTACGGCGTATGCGCGAAGTTCGTGTTCAGCACGCGCATGCCGCCGATCAGCGCCGTCATTTCGGGCACGCTCAGCGTCAGCAGCTGCGCCTTGTCGACGAGCAGCGCTTCGGCGGACACGTCGTACTGGCCGCCCAGATAGTTGCGGAAGCCGTCGGCGACGGGTTCGAGCCAATGGAACGACTCGACCTCGGTCTGGTCCTGCAGCGCGTCGCCGCGGCCCGGCGTGAACGGCACCGTGACCGCATGCCCGGCATTCTTGGCCGCCTGTTCGACGCCCGCGCAGCCGCCCAGCACGATCAGATCGGCGAGCGAGACTTGCTTGCCGCCCGCATGCGCGGCGTTGAAGTCGCCCTGGATCTTCTCGAGCACGCTCAGCACCTTGGCCAGTTCGGCCGGCTGATTGACGGTCCAGTCCTTCTGCGGCGCGAGGCGGATGCGCGCGCCGTTGGCGCCGCCGCGCTTGTCCGAGCCGCGGAACGTAGAGGCCGAGGCCCATGCGGTCGTGACCAGTTGGCCGACCGACAAACCCGACGCGAGCAGCGTCGCCTTCAGCGCGGCGATGTCCTGCGCGTCGATGAGCGGATGGTTGGGGACCGGAATCGGGTCTTGCCAGATCAGATGTTCCTTCGGCACGTCCGGGCCCTGGTAACGCGTGATCGGCCCCATGTCGCGGTGCGTGAGCTTGAACCATGCGCGCGCGAACACGTCGGCGAACTCGTCCGGATTGGCAAGGAAGCGGCGCGAGATCTTCTCGTAGGCCGGATCGAAGCGCAGCGACAAGTCCGTGGTCAGCATCGACGGCGAACGGCGCTTCGACGGATCGCGCGGATCGGGCATCTCGCCCGCGCCCGCATCGCCCTTCGGCTTCCATTGATGCGCGCCGGCCGGGCTCTTGGTCAGTTCCCATTCGAAGCCGAACAGGTTCTCGAAGAAGTTGTTGCTCCACTTGGTCGGCGTCTGGCTCCAGATCACTTCGAGACCGCTCGTGATCGTGTCGTCGCCGCTGCCCGTACCGAAGCTGTTCTTCCAGCCGAGCCCCTGCTCTTCGAGGCCGGCGGCTTCCGGTTCCTTGCCGAGATGCGAGGCGGGCGCCGCGCCGTGCGTCTTGCCGATCGTGTGGCCGCCCGCGATCAGCGCGACCGTTTCCTCGTCGTTCATGGCCATGCGCGCGAACGTCTCGCGGATGTCCCTGGCCGCCGCGACCGGGTCGGGGTTGCCTTCCGGCCCTTCCGGATTCACGTAGATCAGGCCCATCTGCACGGCCGCGAGCGGTTTTTCGAGCTCGCGTTCGCCGTAGTAGCGCTTGTTGTCGGCGAGCCAGGTGGTCTCGGCGCCCCAATCGGTGCCGTCCGGCTCCCATGCATCGACGCGGCCGCCGCCGAAGCCGAACGTCTTGAGCCCGGCCGATTCGTACGCGACGGTGCCGGCCAGGACGATCAGGTCGGCCCACGACAGCTTCTGGCCGTATTTCTGCTTGATCGGCCACAGCAGGCGGCGCGCCTTGTCGAGGTTGACGTTGTCGGGCCAGCTGTTGAGCGGCGCGAAACGCTGTTGGCCCGAACCGGCGCCCCCCCGGCCGTCGCCGGCGCGATAGGTGCCGGCGCTATGCCAGGCCATACGAATGAACAGGCCCGCATAGCTGCCGAAGTCGGCGGGCCACCACGGTTGCGAATCCGTCATCAACGCATGCAGGTCTTGCTTGACGGCAGCGAGGTCGAGCGTCTTGAACGCCTCGGCGTAGTTGAAATCCTTGTCTTGGGGATTGGATTGCGGGGCGGGTTGGCGCAGGACTTGCAAACGCAGTTGGTCGGGCCACCACTGCTGGTTCGATGTGCCTTCGCCGGCGGGGTGCAGAAACGGGCACTTCGGTTCAGTCGACATGCGGGTTCTCCTATGATTATGACGGCTCAGTTACTCGGACGCATTCTAAAAACAGCGTGTCCAGATACGTCGGGACACGTTGCCGCGTCGGTCTCGAGTCCCATGTATTTTGGACTATCGAGTTTTTAAATCCAATTTATTTTGCCTATCAATTGGATTTAGACGACTATCTGCATGGAGTGGTTTGTTTGTCATCGTTCGCGTGTTGGCCCGCTCGAGGGCGACGGCCGCGCGAGACCCGCTGGAGACCCGCTCGGGACCGAGCAAACACTTGCGAGAACCTGCATGCGATTAATGAGACAACCCGCCGACGCGCCGCTCGCATTTCAAGCCGCGTGGAACAGCCACGACGCGGCAGCCCTCGGCGCACTATTTCATGACGACGCAACCTTCGTGAACCGGTTCGGACATTACGTGCGCGGCGCCAAGGCCATCGTCGCGCTGCATGCGCCCATCCTCGCGACCATCTACCGCGATTCGACGTTAGAGAACGAACTGATCGACGTGGTTCCCCTCGGCGCGGATGCCGGGAACACAGACGCCGTAAGCACGGACGCAGCGGTCGTGCATTTCTGGAGCCGCCTCGCGGCGGGCGCGGCGCACCCGGCCGGCGCGCACGCGGTCGATACGCTGATCCTCGCCGTGCTCACGCGCGAGGCCGGGCAATGGCGCATCAAGGCGCTCGAAAACGTGACGGTCACGAATCCGCGCACGGGCGAAGCCGTGCCGCGGGACGGCCGGAGTTTTTGACGGGAACGAGGCGCCGCGGCGCCTCGGCCGACAGCCCCCGGGCCGCGCTCAGGCCGCCAGCGGGGACGGTCCGAGCTTGCTGACGCCGGGCAGCTCGGCGTTCGCGAGCGCGTCGCAGATCGCCTCGATGGCCGGCAGGCGCGTGAAGCTCTTGCGCCAGGCCAGCACCACGCGCCGGTCCGGTATGGGGTCTTCGAACGGCACGTAGGACAGCAGGTCCGCGTCGCCGTCGTCGCTGCGCCGCATGTCGAGCACGGACATGCGCGGCAGCACCGTGATGCCGACGCCGCTCGCCACCATATGGCGGATGGTCTCCAGCGACGAGCCTTCGAAGGTCTTCTGGATACCGTCGGCGGCCTGCGAGAAATGCATGAGCTCGGGGCACACGCCGAGCACGTGGTCGCGGAAGCAGTGCCCCGCGCCGAGCAGCAGCATGGTCTCCTGCTTCAGGTCGTCGGCGGAAATGGACGGCCGGTCCTGCCACGGGTGGCCGGCCGGCAGCGCGACCACGAACGGCTCGTCGTAGAGCGGGCGCACCGTGAGGCCCGCCTCGGGAAACGGCAGCGCCATGATGGCCGCGTCGATCTCGCCCTGCTTGAGCAGTTCGAGCAGCTTCAGCGTGTAATTCTCCTGCAGCATCAGCGGCATCTGCGGGACGCGGTGGATCATCTGCTTGACGAGCGTCGGCAGCAGATACGGCCCGATCGTATAGATCACGCCGAGCCGGAACGGCCCGACGAGCGGATCCTTACCCTGCTTGGCGATTTCCTTGATCGCGAGCGTCTGTTCGAGCACGCGCTGCGCCTGCGTGACGATCTGCTCGCCGATCGGCGTGACGCTGACCTCGCTCGCGCCGCGCTCGAAGATCTGCACGTTCAGTTCGTCCTCGAGCTTCTTGATGGCGACCGACAGCGTAGGCTGACTGACGAAGCACGCCTCCGCCGCGCGGCCGAAATGCCGCTCGCGCGCCACCGCGACGATGTACTTCAATTCCGTTAACGTCATATCGCCAATCGAAAATGTGGGGTAATAGATTTGTTTTATACACAGATTGGGGCGATTCGCCAAGTTCCGGGGCGGCGAGCCGGCGGCGCACACCCGTGCGCGCGGGTCAGGCTTTCAGATATTGCTCACGCCCGCCGAGCCAGCGCGCGAGGTGCTGCGCCACCGTTTCGGGATAGTGCTCGATGAGGTGCGCCGCCAATTCGCGGGCCGGTTCGACCAGCCAAGCGTCTTCGGCCAGATCCGCGAAGCGCAGCATCGCGGCGCCGGACTGGCGCGCGCCGAGGAATTCGCCGGGGCCGCGGATTTCGAGGTCGCGGCGCGCGATCTCGAAGCCGTCGGTGGTCTCCCGCATGGTCGCCAGCCGCGCGCGCCCGGCCAGCGACAGCGGGCCGCTGTAGAGCAGCACGCATACCGACGAAGCCGTGCCGCGCCCCACGCGCCCGCGCAACTGATGCAGCTGCGCTAGGCCGAAACGCTCGGCGTGCTCGATCACCATCAGCGATGCGTTCGGCACGTCCACGCCGACCTCGATCACGGTGGTCGCCACGAGCAGCTGCACCTCGTTGCGTGCGAATGCGTCCATCACGGCCGTCTTCTCGCCGCTCGCGAGGCGTCCGTGCACGAGCCCGACCTGGAGTTCGGGCAAAGCCACCGCGAGCGTCTCGTAGGTCTCCACGGCCGTCTGCAGCTGCAGCGTCTCGCTTTCCTCGATCAGCGGACACACCCAATAGACCTGGCGCCCCGCGAGCGCGGCTTCGCGCACGCGCGCGACGACCTCGTCGCGGCGCGCCTCGCCCACGACGCGCGTGAGGATCGGCGTGCGTCCGGGCGGCAGTTCGTCGATGGTCGAGACGTCGAGATCGGCGTAATAGGTCATCGCGAGCGTGCGGGGAATCGGCGTGGCCGACATCATCAGCTGGTGCGGCTGGAACGCGTGCGTGCCGTCGGCGCCCTGGGGCGCCTTGGCGCGCAGCGCGAGCCGCTGCGCGACGCCGAAGCGGTGCTGCTCGTCCACGATCGCGAGGCCGAGGCGCGCGAACTCGGCGCTGTCTTGAATCATCGCGTGCGTGCCGATCACGAGCTGTGCGGTGCCGAGCGCGGCCGCTTCGAGCGCGGCGCGTTTCTCCTTGGCCTTGAGACTGCCCGCGAGCCACGTGACCGTGACGCCGAGCGGTTCGAGCCAAGCGCGCAGCTTGCGCGCGTGCTGTTCCGCCAGCAGCTCGGTCGGCGCCATCAGCGCGGCCTGGTAGCCCGCATCGATGGCCTGTGCTGCGGCCAGGGCCGCCACCACGGTCTTGCCGCTGCCGACGTCGCCCTGCAACAGACGCTGCATCGGATGCGGCTGGTTCAAATCGAACGCGATCTCGCCGGCCACGCGCCGCTGCGCGCCCG
>CAUPOD010000210.1:0-5423 GCA_963512745.1 uncultured Burkholderia sp.
CGCCACGCGCGCGCGGGCTTGCCGTGCAGGCCGTCGCGGCAGGTGCCGGGGTAGGCGAGCGTACTGTGGCGCGCGTGCGCCGTGCGCAGCGAGTCCGCGATCTCGCGGCGCGTGCAGCCGCACGGATAGACCGTGCCCGCCGCTTGCAGGCGCGCGAGCGCGTCGGCATACGACGCGGTGCGCGTGCTCTGCCACACGGGCGCTTGGTCGGGCGTCATGCCGAAGCGCGCGAGCGTGTCGAGGATCTCGCGGTCCGCGCCCGCCACGCAGCGCGGACCGTCGATGTCCTCGATGCGCACGAGCCACGTGCCGCCGTGCGCGCGCGCGTCGAGCCAGCTCGCGAGCGCGGCGACGAGCGAGCCGAAATGCAGGGGGCCGGTGGGAGAGGGCGCGAAGCGGCCGCGGTAGGCGGTCATCGGATCACGCCGGAGAGTGGTTGCTCAACCAGTCTTTCAGGGCGTTATCCATGCGCGTTTGCCAGCCGTCGCCCGTGGCGCGGAAGCTCTGCAGCACCTCGAGCGAAAAGCGGATCGTGATGCGCTCCTTGGTCGGCGCCTTTTGCGGGCCACGCCGACCGATTTTTCGACGCAAAGATTCCGGCAGCGCCGAGAACGGCTGCGCCGCGGCAAGCTCGTCCCCGGTCAGTTCACGCACTTCGCCGGCTGCGTCAGTCAGTGGGTTGCGGTTTGCCATATCTGCGCGCCTCTCTCAAGTTGACCTTGCGCAAGCTGATGACGCGCAGGCCGCGATTCGCCTCGGTAAAACAAAGAACATGCAGGCGGCCGTCCAGTTACCCCACCGCGAGATGACGCACTTCGCCATGATCGCGGCGGCATCCCGCAGGCTTATGCCGCGTCGCTTGCCCCCGCCTGACCTGCCTGCGAATGGCAAGCCGGACAACTCACCCCTTCCCGATACAGCGGCGATTGCTGGGCCTCGGGCGGCACCACCGCGCGGCACGCGAAACAGGTGCGGTTCGACGTGGGTTCGAGCTGCGGGTTCAGCGCCGTGCGGTAGTCGAACACGAAGCAGTCGCCGTGGTAGTGCGCGCCGCCGACTTCCTCGAAATATTTGAGGATGCCGCCTTCGAGCTGATACACGTGCTCGATGCCGGCTTCCTTCATGTGGATCGCGGCCTTTTCGCAGCGGATGCCGCCCGTGCAGAACGACACCACGGTCTTGCCTTCGAGGTCGGCGCGATTCGCCTCGATCACTTCGGGGAATTCGCTGAATTTCTCGATGCGGTAGTCGAGCGCATCGTCGAACGTGCCGACGTCGACCTCGAATGCGTTGCGCGTGTCGAGCATCACGACGGGGCGCCCTTCGTCGTCGTGGCCGCGGTCGAGCCATGCCTTCAGCGTGCGCGCATCGACGGCCGGCGCGCGGCCGAGTTCGGGCTTGATCGCGGGCTTCTTCATCGTGATGATTTCGCGTTTCAAGCGCACCAGCATGCGGCGGAACGGCTGTTCGTCGGACAGGCTCTCCTTGAACTGCAGCTGCGCGAACTTGCCCTCGAACAGCGGGTCGTGACGCAGATAATCGATGAACGCGTCGGTGGACGCGCGCTCGCCCGCGACGAACAGGTTGATGCCCTCGGGCGCGAGCAGGATCGTGCCGCGCAGGCCGAGGGCCTGGCAGCGTGCGGCGATGAGCGGGCGCCACGCCTCGGTGTTGTCGATCGAGACGAAGTGGTAGGCGGCGAGATTGACGATTTGCATGATGACCAACGCGGACGGCCCGCGGGGACGCCGCACCGGGAAACGGGGCGCCGCGCGGGAACGGGGTAACGAACGGAATTGCGTATTATCTCGCATCTTGCGGGCTGGGCGTTTTTTGCCGCCGGGCCGCCCCAAGGCAAAACGGCCCCCTCGGGGGGCAGCAAGCCGAAGGCGCCGCGTGGGGGCATATTTTTGCCGCCGGGCCGCCCCAAGGCAAAAACGGCCCCCTCGGGGGGCAGCAAGCCGAAGGCGCCGCGTGGGGGCTTTTTTCGCCGCCGGGCCGCCCCAAGGCAAAAACGGCCCCCTCGGGGGGCAGCAAGCCGAAGGCGCCGCGTGGGGGCTTTTTTCGCCGCCGGGCCGATTGACGCCGCAGCGCGCAGCTACAATAACGCCATGTCAGAACCTCGCTTCGTCCATCTCCGCCTTCATTCCGAATTCTCGATCGCCGACGGCATCGTGCGCATCGACGACGTAGTCGCCGCCGCCGCCGCGGACGGCCAGGGCGCGCTCGCGCTGACCGATCTCGGCAACGCGTTCGGCCTCGTGCGCTTCTACACCGAGGCACGCGGCAACGGCGTCAAGCCGATCGCCGGCTGTGACGTCTGGGTCGCCAACGCCGAGGATCGCGAGAAACCGTCGCGCCTGCTGCTGCTCGTCAAGGACAAGCGCGGCTACCTGAACCTGTGCGAACTGCTCTCGAAAGCGTCGCTGGAGAACCAATACCGCGGCCGCGCCGAAGTCGATCCGAGCTGGCTCGAGGGCGAACTCGCGGACGGCCTGCTCGCGCTTTCGGGCGCGCAGCAGGGCGACATCGGCCAGGCGCTCGCGGCCGGCAATCCGGGCGCCGCGCGGCGCCATGCCGAGCATTGGGCGCGCTGTTTCCCCGGCGCGTTCTACATCGAGCTGCAGCGCTACGGCCAGCCCGGCGCGGAAACCTATATCCAGGAAGCGGTCAAGCTCGCGGTCGAACTGAATCTGCCCGTGGTCGCCACGCATCCGCTGCAGTTCATGAGCGAGGACGACTTCACCGCGCACGAGGCGCGCGTATGCATCTCGGAGGGCGACATCCTCGCCAACCCGCGCCGTCCGAAGCGCTTCACGACGTCGCAAGGCTTCCAGACCCAGGCGCAGATGGCCGAGCGTTTCGCCGATCTGCCCGCGGCGCTCGCCAATACCGTCGAGATCGCCAAGCGCTGCAACCTCACGCTCGAACTCGGCAAGCCGAAGCTGCCGCTGTTCCCGACGCCGGACGGCATGTCGCTCGACGACTACCTCGTCCAGTTGTCCAAGGAAGGCCTGGAAAAGCGCCTCGAACAACTGTATTCCGACGCAGCGGAGCGCGACCGCGAGCGCGCGCGCTACCTCGAACGGCTCGACTTCGAGTGCAAGACCATCATCTCGATGGGCTTCCCGGGCTACTTCCTGATCGTGGCCGACTTCATCAACTGGGCCAAGAACAACGGCGTGCCGGTCGGCCCGGGCCGCGGCTCGGGCGCGGGCTCGCTGGTCGCGTATGCGCTCGGCGTGACGGACCTCGATCCGCTGCGCTACAACCTGCTGTTCGAGCGTTTCCTGAATCCGGAACGCGTGTCGATGCCCGACTTCGACATCGACTTCTGCCAGCACGGCCGTGACCGCG
Organism: uncultured Burkholderia sp.; assembly: GCA_963512745.1. Taxonomy (GTDB): domain Bacteria; phylum Pseudomonadota; class Gammaproteobacteria; order Burkholderiales; family Burkholderiaceae; genus Burkholderia. The sequence continues at coordinate 3,358 of CAUPOD010000210.1, forward strand.
TGATCCAGTACGTGAAGGAGAAGTACGGCGCGGCCGCGGTCTCGCAGATCGCGACGTTCGGCACGATGGCCGCGAAGGCCGCGGTGCGCGACATCGGCCGCGTGCTCGATCTCGGCTACAACTTCACCGACGGCGTCGCCAAGCTGATTCCGTTCAAGCCCGGCAAGCACGTGACGATCGCCGACGCGATGAAGGAGGAGCCCGCGCTGCAGGACCGCTACGACAACGAGGACGAGGTGCATCAGCTGCTCGATCTCGCGCAGCGCGTCGAGGGCCTCACGCGTAACGTCGGCATGCACGCGGGCGGCGTGCTGATCGCGCCGGGCAAGCTCACGGATTTCTGCCCGCTCTACACGCAGGGCGACGAGAGCGGCGTCGTGAGCCAGTACGACAAGGACGACGTCGAAGCGGTCGGCCTCGTCAAGTTCGACTTCTTGGGCTTGACCACGCTCACGATCCTCGACTGGGCCGAGCGCTACATCCGCCGCCTCGATCCGAGCAAGGCGCAGTGGTCGCTCGCCGACGTGCCGCTCGACGACCCGGCCGCGTTCCAGATCCTCAAGAAGGCCAACACGGTCGCCGTGTTCCAGCTCGAAAGCCGCGGCATGCAGGGCATGCTCAAGGACGCGCAGCCGGACCGCTTCGAGGACATCATCGCGCTCGTGGCGCTGTACCGCCCGGGCCCGATGGACCTGATCCCGAGCTTCTGCGCGCGCAAGCACGGCCGCGAGCGCGTCGAATACCCGGATCCGCGCGTCGAACCCGTGCTCCAGGAGACCTACGGCATCATGGTCTATCAGGAGCAGGTGATGCAGATGGCGCAGATCATCGGCGGCTACTCGCTCGGCGGCGCGGACTTGCTGCGCCGCGCGATGGGCAAGAAGAAGCCCGAGGAGATGGCCAAGCATCGCGAGATCTTCGCGGAGGGCGCGGCCAAGAACGGCCTGACGCGCGAGAAGTCCGACGAGATCTTCGACTTGATGGAGAAGTTCGCGGGCTACGGCTTCAACAAGTCGCACGCGGCCGCGTATGCGCTGCTCGCGTATCACACCGCGTGGCTCAAGATCCATCATCCGGCCGAATTCATGGCGGCCAATATGTCGCTCGCGATGGACGACACGGACAAGGTCAAGATCCTGTTCGACGATTCGCTCGCGAACGGCCTGACCGTGCTGCCGCCCGACATCAATCATTCGGTCTATCGTTTCGAGCCCGTCGCGGCGCCCGACGGCAAGCGCTCGAACACGATCCGCTACGGGCTCGGCGCGATCAAGGGCAGCGGGCAGGGCGCGATCGAGGAGATCCTGCGCGCGCGCGAGGAACGGCCGTTCGACGATCTGTTCGATTTCTGCGCGCGCGTCGACCGCAAGGTCGTGAATCGCCGCACGGTCGAAGCGCTGCTGCGCGCGGGCGCTTTCGACGCGCTCAACGCGAACCGCGCGCAATTGCTCGCGACGCTGCCGACCGCGATCGAGGCGGCCGATCAGGCCGAGGCGAACGCGATGCAGGTGGGCCTGTTCGATCTCGCCGACGAACCGGCCGCGAGCGTGCACATGTACGCCGACGAACCGGCGTGGGACGACAAGCGCCGCCTGCAGGAAGAGAAGACCGCGCTCGGCTTCTATCTGTCGGGGCACTTGTTCGACGCGTTTAGCGGCGAAGTGCGCCGCTTCGTGCGCATGACGATCGGCGATCTGAAGGAAGGCCGCGACAAGCTCGTGGCGGGCGTGATCGTGTCGCTGCGCACGCAGATGACGCAGCGCGGCAAGATGCTCGTCGCGCTGCTCGACGACGGCACCGGACAGTGCGAGGTTACCGTCTTCAACGAGCAGTTCGAGGCCAACAAGGCGCTGTTCAAGGAAGACGAGTTGCTCGTCGTGCAAGGCCAGGCGCGCAACGACGCGTTCACGGGCGGGATTCGCTTCACCGTCGATGCGGTCATGGACCTCGAGCGCGCGCGCAGCCGGTATGCGCAGGCGCTGCGCGTGACGATGAACGGGCAGGCCGATGCGGCCGTGCTGCGGCGCGTGCTCGAGGCGCACGTCGCGCCTGCCGCGGTGCCCATG
>CAUPOD010000211.1:0-5421 GCA_963512745.1 uncultured Burkholderia sp.
GTCCGAACCGTGGTTCGCCGGCACGCCGCCCGGCGGCTTTTGAGCGAGCGGCCGCGCCGCTCCGAGACCTTCTCCACATCATGAAAATCACCAAACTCACGACTTTCATCGTCCCCCCGCGCTGGCTGTTCCTGAAGATCGAAACCGACGAGGGTATCGCCGGCTGGGGCGAGCCGATCGTCGAAGGACGCGCACACACGGTCGCCGCCGCGGTCGAGGAACTGTCCGACTACCTGATCGGCAAGGATCCGCGCCACATCGAGGACCATTGGAACGTGCTGTACCGCGGCGGTTTCTATCGCGGCGGCGCGGTACACATGAGCGCGCTGGCCGGCATCGACCAGGCGCTGTGGGACATCAAGGGCAAGGCGCTGGGCGTGCCCGTCGCCGATCTGCTCGGCGGCCCCGTGCGCGACAAGATTCGCGTCTATTCGTGGATCGGCGGCGACCGCCCCGCCGACACGGCCGCCGCCGCGCGCGATGCCGTGGGGCGCGGCTTCACGGCCGTCAAGATGAACGGCACCGAGGAATTGCAGTTCATCGACACCTACGACAAGGTCGAGCGCGCGCTCGCCAACGTCGCCGCCGTGCGCGAGGCCGTGGGACCGCACGTCGGCATCGGCGTGGATTTCCACGGGCGCGTGCACAAGCCGATGGCGAAGGTGCTGATCCGCGAGCTCGAACCGTACAAGCTCATGTTCATCGAGGAGCCCGTGCTCAGCGAGAACTACGAGGCGCTCAAGGAGCTCGCGCCGTTGTCGAGCACGCCGATCGCGCTCGGCGAGCGGTTGTTCTCGCGCTGGGATTTCAAGCGGATTCTGAGCGAGGGGTACGTGGACGTGATCCAGCCCGACGCGTCGCATGCGGGCGGCATCACCGAGACGCGCAAGATCGCGAGCATGGCCGAGGCGTACGACGTGGCGCTCGCGCTGCATTGCCCGCTCGGCCCGATCGCGCTCGCGGCGTGCCTGCAGCTCGATGCCGTCTGCTACAACGCGTTCATCCAGGAACAGAGCCTCGGCATCCACTACAACCAGAGCAACGATCTGCTCGATTACGTGAAGCAGGCGGAAGTATTCGCCTACGAGGCCGGTTACGTGACGATCCCGCGCGGGCCGGGGCTCGGCATCGAGATCGACGAGGCATACGTACGCGAACGCGCAGCGCAAGGGCACCGGTGGCGCAACCCGGTGTAGCGGCATGCGGACGGGAGTGTGGCGGAGTGGTGAGCGAAACGGGGCGAAGCGCCGCCTCGATCTCGTTCGACTAGATCTTTTATCCTTGCCCCCGCGCCTGCGGTGGCAAGTGGCATACCCTACACGCTCCCCGCACGACGCCGGTGCTGCGAAAGCACACCTCGAGCCGCCGCCGCGAGGCCCCCGGCCTTGTCATCGCGCGTTACACGTTTAGCATGGCGGAAACGCCTGGCACAGGCCGCGCTCGCTACACTCCCTTATATATAACGGCTGCGCACGCGCGCGGCAAAACGGCGGCTTCGCCGCGCCGGTTCCGGATGCAAACGTCCGAACCCCGGCGTTCTCGATGCCGCCGCACCCCATCGGGCGTCCAGGGAGTCCATCATGCTCAAATACATCGTTCTCGCCGCGCTCGGCATCGCCTTGAGCGGCTGCGTCGTCGCTCCGCCCGGCTATTACGGCTACGCGCCCGAACCGGCCTATGGCTACGGCTACGGTTATCCCGCCTACTACTCCGGCCCGTCGGTCGGTATCGGCGTCGGTTTCGGCGGCGGCGGTCACTGGCGCCGTTGAGGCGCGACAAATCCCGGCGGCGCTGCTAGAGTCTAAGCCCTTCGACTACATACGGAGCAAGGGCTATGGAACTGATCGGGATGCTTGATTCCCCCTACGTGCGGCGCGCCGCGATTTCGGCCAAGCTGCTCGGCTTGCCGTTCGAGCACCGCTCGGTCTCGGTGTTTCGCCATTTCGACGAATTCCGCGCGCTGAATCCCGTGGTCAAGGCGCCGACGCTGTTCACCGGCGACGGCACGATGCTCATCGATTCCTCGCTGATCGTCGATTATCTCGACCGCCTCGTGCCCGCCGACCAGCGCCTGCTGCCCGAGGCGCTGCCCGCGCGCACCGAGGCGTTGGCATTGATCGGCCTCGGGCTCGCCGCCGCCGAGAAAACCGTTCAAGTCGTGTACGAACACCACCGCCCCGAGGAATTGCGCTTCCATCCATGGCTCCAGCGCGTGCTGGCCCAGCTCGAAGCGGCCTACGACGCGCTCGAAGAACGCGTGTCGGAGCACTCGGTTTGGCTCGTCGGCGAGAACATCACGCAGGCCGACGTGACCGTGGCCGTAGCCTGGCGTTTCACGCAGTTCATGCACGCCGATTGTCCGTTGCTGCAGCGTATCGACGCCGCGCGCTATCCGGCGCTCGCGGCCTTCTCGGCACGTGCCGAGGCGCTGCCCGAATTCGTTTCGACACCGCTCGATTGAGCGCGCGGGGTTAGGGCACGCGGCCTTGGAGCGGAGCGGCGGGCGCAGGCCGCTCAGCGCGTCCCGCCCAACGCAACCCCGCCGCAACCGCCTCAAAGTCGGCTCAACCCGCCGTCTCTTCCGCGCCTTCCGTCTTGCGCCACACGCAGGTGCCCTTGACGGCCTTGTCGAGCCCGTCCAGCAGCGTGTCGTGCGCGCCGCGTTCCTCGTCGCTCGCGGCCAGCACGGTCAGCGCGAGCCCCTCGAACGCAAATTTCGGCACGTCGCTGCTGCCGCCCGCCGCGGGCGTATCGCCGAGATCGATGACGAGACTTTCCTGCCCGCGCGTCATGGCCAGATAAACCTCGGCCAGCAGTTCCGAGTCGAGCAGCGCGCCGTGCAGCGTGCGGTGCGCATTGCTGACGCCCAAGCGGTCGCACAGCGCATCGAGCGAATTGCGCTTGCCCGGGAACATCTTGCGCGCCTCGATCAGCGTGTCGAGCACGGGGCCGCACTGCTCGGTGAACGGAGGGCGCCCCAGCAGCGCGTATTCGGCGTCGAGAAAGCCGAGGTCGAACGAAGCGTTATGGATGATGAGTTCGGCGTCGCCGACGAATTCCAGCAGCTGATCGGCGACCTGCGCGAACTTCGGCTTGTCGCTCAAGAACTCGGTGGTCAAGCCGTGCACGGCGAGCGCGCCCGGATCGCTGTCGCGTTCGGGGTTCACGTAGAGGTGCAGGTTGTTGCAGGTCAGCCGCCGGTTCAACAGCTCCACGCAGCCGATTTCGATCAGGCGGTCGCCGCCGCGCGGATTCAGGCCGGTGGTTTCGGTATCGAGAATGATTTGTCGCATGTGTTATTCCTTCGGCACGCCGCGGTTCGCGAGCGCGTCGGCGCGTTCGTTGCCGGGATGGCCCGCATGGCCCTTGACCCAGTGCCACTGCACTTGATGCTGCGCGACGAGCGCGTCGAGCCGCTTCCACAGGTCCGCGTTCTTGACGGGCGCCTTCGCGGCCGTGATCCAGCCTTTCTTCTTCCAGCCGTGGATCCATTCGCTGATGCCTTTCTGCACGTATTGCGAATCGGTATGCACGTTGAGCTTGCACGGGCGCTTGAGCGCCTCGAGCGCGGCGATCACGGCCATCAGCTCCATGCGGTTGTTGGTCGTGTTGGCCTCGCCGCCGAACAGTTCCTTCTCCTGCTCGCCGAAGCACAGCAGGGCGCCCCAGCCGCCGGGGCCAGGATTGCCCTTGCAGGCGCCGTCGGTATAGATATCGAGTATTTCAGTGCTCATAACTGCTCTTGCAATTGTTCTTGATGGGTAGTGGGCGTCGCCGTCGGCGCGAGGCCGGCCGCGCGCACGGGTTTCTTGAGCGCGCGCGCGGGGCCGATCAGCCGCATGCCGCGCACGCGCTTGACCGCCGTGACCATGTACACCGCGCCGAAGATCGGCCACCAGCGGTCGCCCGCCGCTTCCATGAATCCGTAGCGCGTGAGCCATTGATCGGTCGCGAGCGGCGGCCGGTAGCAGCCGAAGCGGCCGCGCTCGAATTCGAAGCCCAGCAGCTTGATCCAGTCCTTGAGGCGGATGAACGCGATGTGTTCGCGCGTGGCGGGCACGAACGGCCGCTTGGCCAGCCGTCCGACCGATTGACGCGCGCCCCACAGGCTCAACGAATTGAAGCCCGTGATCACGAGCCGTCCCTCGGGCATCAGCACGCGCTCGGCCTCGCGCAGCAGCCGGTGCGGGTCCGACGTGAATTCGAGCGTGTGCGGCATCACGATCAGATCGACGCTCTGCGATTCGAACGGCAGGTCGAGCAGGTCGCACCAGACGGTGCTCCGTCCGGCGGGGGCAGGCTCGCGTGCGCACGCTTCGCGCGCCTGCGGAAGCTGGTAAGGCGCGCTCGCGCCGCTCGCCTGGTCGAGCGCAAGGCCGCGGAACGGCATGCGGTTCTCGCGCAGCGCGTCGAGCTGCGGCAGCCCGAGCTGCAGCGCATGGAAGCCGAACAGGTCGGCGACCACTCGGTCGAGCTGCGCCTGTTCCCAGGCCAGCACATAACGGCCGGGCGGCGACGCGGCCCACGCGGGCCAATCTATAATTGAGCGATCAGACATTTCGAAGAGTGCGCGCGATGGACGAGCTTCAATACGTGCCGGTACCGGCATTCGACGACAACTATATCTGGCTCGTGTCGGACGGCCGCAGCGCGCTCGCCGTCGATCCAGGTGATGCCGCCCCGGTGCGTCGTTACCTCGACGCGCGGGGCTGGCGGCTGACCGCTATTCTACTCACCCACCATCATGCCGACCACGTCGGCGGCGTGGCCGAGCTTGTCGCCGACGCGGCGGCCGTCGGCACGGCGCTGCCCGTCTACGGTCCCGCGGGCGAATCGATCGGCGTGGTCACGCATCCGCTGCGCGGCGGCGAGCGTTTCAGCACCGCCGTGCCCGCGGCCGCTTTCGAGGTGCTCGACGTGCCGGGCCACACGCGCGGCCACATCGCATACTACGAGCCGGCCGCCCCGAGCAATCGCGTGCCGCACCTGTTTTGCGGCGACACGCTGTTCTCGTGCGGCTGCGGGCGCCTGTTCGAGGGCACGCCCGCGCAGATGCTCGCGTCGCTCGATGCGCTCGCCGCGCTGCCCGGCGCGACCGAGGTGCACTGCGCGCACGAATACACGCTGTCGAACATCCGCTTCGCGCTCGAATGCGAGCCCGGCAACGCCGATCTCTCGGCCTGGCACGACGAGGCCAGCGCGCGCCGCGCGCGCCACGAACCGACGCTGCCGACCACGCTGGCCCACGAACGCGCGGTCAATCCGTTCTTGCGCACGGACAGTCCCGAAATTCGCGCCACCCTCGAAGCGCGCCTGCACGAAACGGTGAGCGACCGTCTGACGGCGTTCTCACTGATGCGCGACTGGAAAAACCGTTTTCGTTGAGCGTGGGGGTCATATGGCAAGCGGTCATTTCTACCT
>CAUPOD010000212.1:0-5412 GCA_963512745.1 uncultured Burkholderia sp.
CGCCCGTGTCCGTGCCGAGCGCCCCCACGCCGGCCGGGCTCGCGGCCGCCGCGCAAGCGCGCGTCGAGATCGGCGCGAAGCTCAGGAAGATGTGGGATTGAGGTGCGCGCGGCCGGTCGGGCGGCACGCCGTTTCACTCGTAGAGATACCCGACCGGCTTGCCGTCGGTCCGTTGGGGACGAATGTCCGTGCGCGTAATGATGCGGCCCGCCAGACCGTCGATCTCGTCGCGCTGCGCCGGCGTCCAACGGCGCAGCTGTTCCATGTTCTTCAACAGACCGAGCCGGAGAATCTGCGTGTCTTCGGCGAGCTCGGCGAGCGTAATCGAATGCTTGCCCGCCGTGACCGTATCGCCGGCGGCAAGTTCGAACCTCTTTCCCGCGCTGTCTTTGAATGCGGCCGTGCCGCGAATGATCCGATAGATGACGACGTCGCCTTTTGCGAAGGATTCCTCTTCAATTGTTCCCGAGCCGCTCTTCGGCAAGAGTGACTGAGCGCGGGGATCGGTCGCGATGATATGGCCCGTCACCAGCTGGCCGCTCGGCGCTTCGATTCCGATGTCGCGCACATAGACAGGTGCGCTCGCTTTGATCGCACTGCCGCTCAGCGGTTTGAACAGCGCATCCAAAGCCAACGGATCTTGCAGCCAGAAGCCCGCCCCTTCCGGGCGATCGTGTAATTCGTGACGCCAGGCTATGCGCGGCGTTTCCGCTTCGTTGATCTGTTCCGGCGGCACGATCGTCGGGTTGGGGAAGGTCGTCGGATCGGTAATGAACGCTTCGAGAAACTTGCCCGACCAACCCATGGATAGCGCGTCGGGCACGACCGTTTGCTTCGTCTGCAGGTTCTCTCCCGTGGGCATGCCCGACCACGTATAGAAAGACTGCCGATGCACGATCGCGCTTTGCAGCATCACCGAGCCGGGGCCGACGTAGTACGACCGGCCGTCATAGTCGAAGGTGAACACGCCCGATGTGACCAGCACCAGCTGAAAGCCGCCCGGCGGGAGGTGCAGGTGAAAATCGGTCGGCCCCGTATCCTCGCGGTAGATCGGCAGATTGGTGGCGACCTCGTGAAAGAGGAAGGATTCGTTATTCGCGTGAAAGCCTTCGTCGGCACGGTTGTAGAGCGCTTGCGGACGGTAGGTCGCCTCGTAGCGGGCATCGCGATGGCGATCGACGGCGACGAAATCCCGTTCGTTCAGGCGAATCGAAGCGCCGCTCGGGCGCGTTAGACCTGGAGCGAGTTGGGTAACGCTGGTGCGCTGATTCATCGAGACCTCCATCGTTCGACTGAAACAAGCATAAATTGCGCCAACCGTCAGGATGCGGACAGGCCCGTGCAGCCTGTCGCTGCGTGCACCAGCGTCCAGCAGGGTGTGCCTCGTATGGGGCGCGTCATGCACTTTTTTGACTTGCGGCGGCCCGTTGCGACGGCTTTGGTCGCACGCTCACGCGATGGCAGTCGCAAGCAGCTGCGCGAGCCAATCGACGAATACCTGCAGCCGCCGCGAGAGGTGGTGGCGGTGCGGATAGAGCAGCGTGACCGGCATCGGCGCCGCGCGGTAATCGGGCATGACTTCGACGAGTTCGCCCGCGTGCAGGTGGTCGCGCACGTCGTAGGCGGGAATCTGGATCAACCCGAGTCCGGCCAGGCAGCACGCGATATAAGTCTCGGCGCTGTTGACCGTCACGCGGCCGCGCGCGGCGACGGTTTTCGCGACGCCGCCGTCGAGCCATTCCCACGGCGCGACGCGGCCGGTCGTCGGCGACGCGTATTGGACGACATCGTGGGCGCCCGCAACGCCTCCCGGCGTGCCCGTTAATTCTTCCGGATGACGCGGCGTACCGTGGCGCGCGAGATAGGCGGGACTCGCCACGTTGATCAGCGGCAGCGCCCCGACCGGCCGCGCGATCATGCCCGAATCCTGCAGCGCGCCGACGCGCAGCACGCAATCGACGCGCTCCTCGATCAGATTGACCGCGCGGTCGGTCATGCCCAGCACGACGTCGAGGTTCGGATAGGCGGCGAGAAATTCCGGCAGCGCGGGCGCGACGACGAGGCGGCCGATCCGGCTCGGCAGATCGACGCGCAGCGTGCCGCTCGGGCCGACGGCCGTGTGCCGGAACAGGTTCTCGGTTTCCTCGAAATCGGCGATCAGGCGCAGGCAGCGTTCGTAGAGCGCGGCGCCGTCCTCGGTCGGCGCGACACGGCGCGTGGTCCGGTGCAGCAGGCGCGCGCCGATCCGGCCTTCCAATTCCTGAATCGCCGCGGACACCGACGAGCGCGGCATCCCGAGCGAATCTGCCGCGCGCGTGAAGTTCGCGCATTCGATCACGCGGGCGAAGACCCGGAACAGGTCGAGACGATCCATGAACGTGGTTACGTGGTTGCGCGGGTGCCGGACGGTCGCCGATGGCGGGGTTCGATTGTTCGACGATCCTGACCGGTGATGTCAGAAATCGTCCCTTTAACCGGATTTTCTGGAATATATCATTCGATTCGGCAGGAAGCGGCAGCGGGCCGCTTCGGCAATGGAACCAGGAGCGTTACATGGCGGATCATTCGATCAAGGGCAAGCGCGTCATCATCGCGGGCGGCGCGAAGAATCTCGGCGGCCGCGTGGCGCGCGATCTGGCCGCGCACGGCGCGCAGGCCATCGCGATTCATTACAACAGCGCCGCGTCCCAGGCCGACGCGGAGGAAACCGTGGCCGCGCTGCGGGCCGCGGGCGCACAGGCGGTCGCGTTTCAGGCGGACCTGACCTCGGCCGCCGCGGTCGAGAAGCTGTTCGCCGACACCGTGGCCGCGATCGGACGTCCCGACATCGCGATCAACACCGTGGGCAAGGTGCTCAAGAAGCCGATCGTCGACATCACCGAGGCCGAATACGACGAGATGGCCGCCGTGAACACGAAGGCCGCGTTCTTCTTCCTGCGCGAGGCGGGGCGCCACGTCAACGACGGCGGCAAGATCGTCTCCATCGTCACGTCGCTGCTCGGTGCGTTCACGCCGTTCTATTCCACGTACGCGGGGTCGAAGGCATCGGTCGAGCATTTCACGCGTGCCGCTTCCAAGGAGTTCGGCGCGCGCGGCATTTCGGTCACGGCGGTCGGCCCGGGGCCGATGGATACGCCGTTCTTCTATCCGGCCGAAGGCGCCGATGCCGTCGCTTATCACAAGACCGCGGCCGCGCTGTCGGCATTTTCGAAGACGGGGCTCACCGACGTGCAGGACGTGGTGCCCGTGATTCGTTTCCTGGCTAGCGACGGCTGGTGGATCACGGGGCAGACGATCCTCGTCAACGGCGGTTATACGACGCTGTAACGGCCGACGCGAGTGCGGCGCTTCAACGAATCCCGAACACACGGTCCAGCGACAGCTTCCCCGCGCCGCGCCCGATGACGATCAGCAGCAGCCCGGCCCACGACAGATGCGTGGGCCACGCATCGGGATAGACGAACACTTCGATGACCGTGGTCATGCCGAGCAGCGCCGCGGCCGAGAGGCGCGAGAACAGCCCGAGCACGAGCAGCAGCGGGAACAGATGTTCCGAGTACGCGGCGACGTGCGCGGCGATTTCGGGCGGCACGAAGGGCAGCTTGTAGTCGGTGCGGAACAGGTCGTAGGTGCCCGGCGTCAGCGTCAGGAAGCCCGTGACCTTGGTGCGTCCCGACATGAAGAAGATCGCCGCGATCGCGAAGCGCGCGATCAGCGACAGCAGCGAATCGCTGATCAGCGGCTGCAGGCGCGCGACCAGATCGTTCCAACGGCCGAGCAGGGTGGCCGGCGTCGTGCGCGCGGGGTGTGAGGTCGCAGTCATGTCGGACTCCGTCGATTAGTCGGGGTGGGCAGCGAGCGCCGCGAAGGCGCCCGCTGCGATCAGGTCTTGCAGCAGGGTCATGAAATCGAGCGCGGGCTCGGCTTCGAGGGCTTGGCCGGCGGCTTCGTCGAGCGCGAGGCCGGCCGCGCATGCGTCGAGGAACGCACAGGCGCCGCGGCTCAGCGGCCGCCATTGGACGGCACCGTGCGGGCGCGTCAGCAATGCGCCTTCGCCGGTCCAGTCGAGCGTGTCGGGCAACGCGGCCGCTTCGCGGTTGCAGCGCCAGATCGTGTAGGCCGCTTGCTCCGGAAACCATTGCCAGCGCGCGGCGGCGCGCACGGGCAGCTTCGCTTGGCCGAGCGCTGCGGGTGCCAGGGCGGCGAGCGCCGCGAGTTCGAGCGGCGCTTGATCGGCCGCCGCGTGCACTTCCATCCAGAGCTGATCGAGCCGCGCGACGGCTGTCAGATAGGGCATCGCGCGCGCGGGTTCGAAACGCGCGAGGAATGCGGGAAAATCGGCGCCGTAATACATGAGGCGTGTATCGACAGGGGGCGCGCTGCGCACATAAATGGCTGCCGCCGCGCGAAACCATTCCGTGCCGACCAGACGTTCGACGCTCGGGAAATTCGCCTGCACCGCATCGATGCAGGCTTTGATCACGTTGTTCCGGTAGATCGCGAAACCGGGCTGCGCGAACAGCGCGGCCAGCGGCGAGGAGTGCGATTCCGCATCCGTGCCGGTGCCGTACAACCCTCGTGCAAAGGCATCCTGGAACTCGCCGAGAGATATTTTCATACGGATTCCTTAACGGATTCTAGTTGCGTGTGAGCGCGGTCGCGCTCGGCCAGCAATATCTCGAACGCGGGAAGATGCTCGTCGCGTTCGATAAGTGTCGGGCGTGCGCCGATGCGCGCGGTCACGTAGTCGAACAGCGCCCACACCGGCTCGGCGATCGCGGCGCCGTGCGAGTCGATCAACAGGCCCGCTTCCCCGGTATCTTCGCTGAAGCCGGCCAGATGAATCTCCATGACGGCATCGGCGGGCACGTCGTCGAGATAGCGTTTCGCATCGAAGCCGAGGTTGTGCGCGCTGATATAGACGTTGTTGATGTCGAGCAGCAGCCCGCAGCCCGTGCGCCGGCACAGTTCGTTGAACAGCTCGCGCTCTTCGAGCTCATGGCCGTCGAGACGCGCGTAATGCGTGGGGTTCTCGATCGCGATGCGGCGCCCGAGCGCGTTTTGCGTGCGGTCGATGTTGTCGGCGATGCGTGTCAGCGCTTCATGCGTGCGCGGGAACGGCAGCAGATCGGGGTGGTACTCGCCGCGCCAGGCGGACCACGCCAGATGCTCGGAGACGAGCACGGGCTCGAAGCGCCGCACAAGCTCGGCGAGCCGCTGCAGCTGCGCCGGGTCGGGCGGCTGATCCGCGGCCAGCGACAGCGACACGCCGTGCAGCGACAGCGGATGACGGCTGCGGATCGTTTCGAGCCACGCGAGGCGCGGACCGCCGCCGACCATGTAATTTTCCGGATGGACTTCGAACCATAGGCCCGGGGCTGCGCAGTCGCGCGCATCCTCGTAATGCTCGGG
>CAUPOD010000213.1:0-5392 GCA_963512745.1 uncultured Burkholderia sp.
GAGGGCGGCAACGAGGGCAGCCTCGTGGCCATGAACGCGATGGCGAAGGCCTACGCGAACGCCGCCGCGAACAACGGCAACCTCGCGCAGGGGCGCGGCTATTCGGCGGGCAGCGCGCTGACGCCGCCGGTGAAGGGCGCAGGCGCGTCGCCGCAGGCCTACGCATTCGTCGAGCGACTGGCGGCGCCGGCGCAGGCGGCGAGCGCGGCGACCGGCATTCCGGCGCGCTTCATCGTCGGCCAGGCCGCGCTCGAATCGGGCTGGGGCAAGCGCGAGATCGCGGGCCAGGACGGCACGCGCAGCTACAACGTGTTCGGCATCAAGGCCGGGCGCGACTGGACCGGCCGCACGGTGTCGGCCACCACCACCGAATACGTGAACGGCGTGGCCCGTCACGTGGTCGCGCAGTTCCGCGCCTACGACTCCTACGACCAGGCGATGACCGACTACGCGCGCCTGCTCAAGAGCAATCCGCGCTACGCGAGCGTGCTCAACGCGGGCCGCAGCGACGCGGATTTCGCGCAAGGCATGCAGCAGGCCGGCTACGCGACCGATCCGCAATACGCGAAAAAACTCCTGTCGGTGATACGCAAACTCGGTTGAGGCAAGCACGTATGGGCTTGCCGTTTGCTTACGGCAGCGCCATTATGATTTACACTCGGCAACTATCGAGATCGAGAACGGCCCTCTTATGAGCATGGATTTGCAACGCTCGCAGCACATGCCGCCGACCGACGCGACGGACGACTTCGGTTGCCGCCACGTGCTCGAGATCGGCGCGCACCTGCGCAATCTGGCGCAGCGCGCCGATACCCTGACCGTGTCGTTCGACGGCGGCGCGTTCGAGACGCGCATCCTCGACGTGCGTCCCGACAGCTTCGTATTCGAGGCGAGCCGCCCCGAAGTCTGCGACGCGCCGCTCGTCGCGCCGCAAAGCCGCTTCGTCGGCGAGCCCGACGGCGTGCACGTCGAATTCGCGATCGGCACGCCGCGCCTGATCGAATTCCAGGGGCGCCCGGCGTTCGAGGCCGATTTCCCCGCGGTGCTCTACTACATGCAGCGGCGCGCGTATTTCCGCGTCGTCACGCCTGCGGCCGCTCCGTTCCTGTGCGTCGGCGCGCTCGACGACGGCACGCCGTTCAGCTTCGAACTCGCCGATCTGTCGATGAGCGGCATCGGCGTGCGCACGGCCGATCCGGCCGCCGCGCGCCTCGTGCCCGGCACGCAGCTGTCGGGCGTGGAGCTCCAGCTCGGCCAGCGCGGCCTGCGCGACGTGACGCTCGAACTGATGTCGGTGCGCCCCGCGCCGGCCGGCGGCCATCTGCTCGGCTTCCGTTTCGCGGCGCTGCCGTTGTCGGCCGACAACACCCTGCAGCGCGTGATTACCGAACTCGCCGTCGGCCAGCCCTGATCGCCGCGTAGTCCTCAATTTCCCGCGCGCGCCGCCGATATACAGAGATACGCAACTCCCGGCCGCGCGGCGGCCGGTCCATCAGGATCGCGCATGTCTGACAATCTGATCAATCTCGGCATGACCGGCTTGAGCGCCGCGCAATGGGGCATCAAGGTCACCGGCGAGAACCTCAGCAACGCCACCACGCCGGGCTATTCGGTCGAAACCCCGCAGTTTCAGGAAGCGCCGGGCCAATACACGCCGAGCGGCTACAACCCGCAGGGCGTGAACACGACCACCGTGACGCGCGGCTACAGCCAGTATCTGACCGCCGAGCTCAACAACGCGCAGGCGCAAAGCAGTTCGCTGTCCGCCTACTACACGATGATCGGGCAGCTGAACAATTACGTCGGCAGCCCGACCGCGGGCATTTCGAGTTCGATCTCGAGCTATTTCTCCGGCCTGCAGAACGTCGCCAACAGCGCGGGTTCGCTGGCCACGCGCCAGACCGCGATCAGCGACGCGCAGACGCTCGCGAGCCAGCTCAACGCGGCCGGCCAGCAGTACGATCAGCTGCGGCAGAGCGTCAACACGCAGCTGTCCAGCTCGGTCACGCAGATCAACACCTACACCGCGCAGCTCGCGCAGTTGAACCAGCAGATCGCCACGGCCAGCGCCGGCGGCCAGCCGCCGAACCAGCTGCTCGACCAGCGCGACCAGGCCGTGTCGAGCCTGGCCCAGCTCGTCGGCGTGAACACCATCACGAGCGGCACCAGCGTCAGCGTCTATCTGTCGAACGGCCAGCCGCTCGTGGTCGGCACCTCGAACTACGCGCTCGCGGCCGTGACTTCGCCCGGCGATCCGAGCGAACTGTCGATCGCGGCGAGCGGCGCCACGGGCTCGGCTTCGGCCAACGTGCAAACCGTGCTGCCCGATTCGGCGGTGACGGGCGGCACCGTGGGCGGCTTGCTCGCGTTCCGCACGCAGACGCTCGATCCGTCGCAGGCCAAGCTCGGCGCGATCGCCACGAGCTTCGCGGCCCAGGTCAACGCACAGAACGCGCTCGGCATCGACCTGTCCGGCAACCCGGGCGGCAACCTGTTCAACGTCGCGGCGCCGGCGGTCTATGCGAATGCGAACAACACCGGCAACGCCGCGCTCAGCGTGAGTTTCGCGAACGCCGCGCAGCCGACCACGGGCGACTACACGCTGTCGTACGACAGCAGCAGCCAATACGTGCTGACCGACAACGCGACAGGCACGGTGCTCGGCACCTCGGCCACCCTGCCGGCCAGCATCGGGGGCCTGAATCTGAACCTGACCGGCGGCGCGATGAACGTGGGCGATGCGTTCTCGGTGCTGCCGACGCGCGGCGCGCCCGGCGGCTTCTCGCTGGCCACCGCCAACGCCTCGCAGATCGCCGCGGCTGCTCCGCTCGTGACCTCGCCCGCGACCTCGAACGGCGGCACCGGCACGATCTCGGCGGCGAGCGTCACGGCCGGCTACCAGGTGCCGTCGCCGGCGCTCACGCTGACCTACGACGCGGCCGGCGGCGGCTACTCGGGCTTCCCGGTCGGCAGTTCGGTGCTCGTCAACGGCACGGCGCCCGCGGTGACGATCGCGAGCGCGGGGCAGGTCGTGCCGTACTCGGCCGCGAGCGGCGCGACGTTCACGATCACGAGCGCGGCGGCGGGCCAGGCCAACAACGTGACGGTCTCGCTCGCGGGCTCCCCCGTGAACGGCGACCGCTTCACGGTCGGCGCGAATGCGGCGGGCAGCAGCGACGGCAGCAACGCGAACGCGCTGTCGAACCTCGTCAATGCGCAGAGCTTCACGGGCGGCATGAGCCTGACGTCGGCCTACGCAGGCTACGTGAACGCGATCGGCAACACCGCCACGCAGATCAACGCGTCGAACACCGCGCAGACCACGCTCGTCACGCAGATCACGGCCGCGCAGCAATCGGTGTCGGGCGTGAACCAGAACGAGGAAGCCGCCAATCTGATGCAGTACCAGCAGCTCTACCAGGCCAATGCCAAGGTGATCCAGACCGCGTCCACGCTGTTCCAGACGCTGATGAGCTTGTTCAATTGATTTAGGGAGACGAAACCATGCGCGTTTCCAGTTCCGAGCTGTTTACCTCCAGCGTGACCCAGATGGACAACCAGCAGGCGCAGATCACCCAGGTGTACCAGGAGATCTCGAGCGGCCAGATGCTGTCCACGCCGAGCGCCAATCCGACCGGCGCGGCGCAGGCCGTGCAGCTGTCGGCCACGTCGGCCGCGTTGAACCAGTACGAAACCAATCAGAACGCGGCGCTGGCGTCGCTGCAGATCGAGGACCAGACGCTGACGAGCGTGAACAGCGTGCTCAACAGCGTCTATTCGCAGGTGATGCAGGCCGGCGACGGCGTGCTGACCAACAGCAACCGCGCGTCGCTCGCGACGCAGATGCAGGGCGAACTGCAGCAATTGATTACGCTCGCCAACACCAACGATGGCGCCGGCAACTACATCTTCGCGGGCTTCAAGGCCACCACGCAGCCGGTCACCAGCAACGCGGGCGGCGTCGTCACGTACAACGGCGACGGCGGTTCGCGCCAAGTGCAGATCGCGCCGTCCACCTCGGTCGCGCAGGGCGACAGCGGCGCCAGCGTGTTCCTCACGGTGCCGTCGATCGGCAGCGCGCCGGTGCCCGCCGCGGGCGCCGCCAACACGGGCACGGGCACCGTCAACGCCGTCACCGTCACGAATCCGACCGCGCTGTCCAACAACGATCTCTACACCATCACGATCGGCGGCACCGCGGCCGCGCCGACCTATACGGTGAACGACGCCACGACCGGCACCACCTCGGCCGCGCAGCCGTTCGCGAGCGGCACCGCGATCAACCTCGGCGGCCAGTCGCTGACGATCTCGGGCACGCCGAACGCGGGCGATACGTTCACCGTGACGCCCGCGACGCAGAGCGACACCAGCGTGTTCTCGGTGATCAGCTCGATCATCAGCGCGCTGAACTCGCCGGTCGCGAGCGGCACGCAGGGCCAGACCGCGCTCGCCAATGCGCTCGCCACGGCCACCACGCAGCTGCAGAACTCGATGTCGAACATTCAGGTCGTGCAGGCGTCGGTGGGCGGCCGCGAGCAGCAGGTCAAGGCGATGCAGACCGTGACCTCGACCGCCTCGGTGCAGACTACGAGCAACCTCGCGGACCTGACCAGCACCGACATGCCGACCGCGATCACGCAGTTCGAGCAATTGCAGAATTCGCTGCAGGCCGCGCAGAAGGCGTTCGTGAGCGTCGCCAATCTGTCGCTGTTCCAATATATGAGCAGTTGAACGCGCAACCAAAGCCGGGCCGCCGCGGCACGCGACAGCGCGCCGCGAACCGGTTACGCTGGAGCCTCCCAGACGTTTTTGCCGGGAGGCTTTTTTCATGGTGTCGATGCCCGAATCCTCCGCGCCGCGCGGCCGCGCGCGCCGCGTCACGCTCGCCGAATTGTTCGGCGGCTTCCTGCGGCTCGGCCTGATGTCGATCGGCGGCGCGCTGCCGTTCGTGCGGCACGCCGTGGTCGAACAGCACCGCTGGCTCACGGCCGACGAGTTCACCGATCTGCTCGGCCTGTGCCAGTTTCTGCCCGGCGGCAACGTGATCAATCTGTCGGTCGCGATCGGCATGCGTTTTCGCGGCGTGCCCGGCGCGCTGGCCGCGCTGCTCGGCTTGATCGCGGGCCCGATCCTGATCGTGATCGGACTCGGCCTGCTCTATGCGCGCACGCAGAATCTGCCGAGCGTCCAGCATCTGTTCGGCGGCCTGGCCGCCGCGGCCGCGGGGCTCTTGATCGCGATGGCGCTGAAGGTCGCCAAGCCGCTGCTCGCGTCGCGCGAGGCGCTGCTGACGGGCGCGGCGATGTTCGCCGCGATCGCGCTGCTGCGCGTGCCGCTGCTGCCCGCGATGCTCGTGCTCACTCCGATCAGCATGTGGCGCGCGCGGCGTGCG
>CAUPOD010000214.1:0-5387 GCA_963512745.1 uncultured Burkholderia sp.
GCAGCCCTAGGGGAAACGCCCGATGATCGCGACCCTCGCGTGAAGGAGACATGAAGGATTGGGCTCCCTAAAATCGCCCCAATGCTTCACCCGGCGCGACGCGCCGTTCGACACTCGACCACGACAGATCGATAAAACATAAACCAGGAGACAACCCATCATGCGTCCCGCCTTGCGCAAACTCAGCCGTTTCGCCCTCGCTTCCGGCCTGCTGTTCGGACTCGCCTCGCAGCACGCGATGGCCGACGACGGCAAGATCACCATCATGGTCGGCGGCATCACCAAGCTGATCTACCTGCCCGCGCGCCTGACGCAAGAGCTCGGCTACTTCAAGGACGCGGGCCTCGACGTCGATCTGCTCTCGCAGCCGGCCGGCGTGGATGCCGAAAACGAACTGCTCGCGGGTGCCGTGCAAGGCGTGGTGGGCTTCTACGATCACACCATCGACCTGCAGACGAAGGGCAAGGAAGTCGAAGCGATCGCCGTGTTCGGCCAGGTGCCGGGCGAAGCGGAAATGGTCGCGACCAAGGCCGCGGGCACGATCAAGTCGATGGCCGACGTGAAGGGCAAGACGCTCGGCGTGACGGGCCTCGGCTCCTCGACCAACTTCCTGACGCAATACCTGGCGGCCCAGCACGGCCTGCAATCGAACGATTACACGGTGCTGCCGGTCGGCGCCGACGCGAGCTTCATCGCGGCGATCAAGCAAAGCCGCATCGACGCCGGCATGACGACCGAGCCGACCATCTCGCAGCTCGAGAAAGGCGGCGACGCCAAGGTGCTCGTGGACATGCGCACCGTCGAAGGCACGCGCGCCGCGCTCGGCGGCCTGTACCCGGCATCGAGCCTGTACGTCTCGACCAGCTGGGCCAATGCGCACAAGGCCGATGCGGCCAAGCTCGCGCATGCGTTCGCGCGCACCATGCAGTTCATCCATACGCATAGCGCCGACGAAATCGCCGCGAAGATGCCGGCCGACTACCAGAAGGACAAGGGGCTGTACGTCGCCGCGCTGAAGGCGTCGCTGCCGATGTATACGGCCGACGGCCGCATGCCGCCCGACGGCCCCGCGACCGTTCTGAAGGTGCTGTCGGCCTTCAATCCGTCCGTCAAGGGCAAGCACGTCGATCTGGCGCGCACCTGGACCAACGAGTACCTGAACGCGAAGTGAGCCGCATGAACGCCTCCCCCGCCCAACGCGCGCCCGCCATCGAGTTCCGCTCGGTGTCGTGCCGCTTCATCGCCCCCGACGGCCGCGAGACGATCGCCCTGCGCGATTTCAGCATGAGCGTGGCCAAGGGGGAGTTCGTCGCCATCGTGGGCCCGACCGGCTGCGGCAAGTCCACCACGCTCAGCATGATCACGGGCCTGCTCAAGCCGACCACGGGCGAAGTGCGCATCATGGGCGCCCCCGTGTCGGGCATCGACCCGCGCATCGGCTTCGTGTTCCAGGCCGATGCCGTGTTCCCGTGGCGCACGGTGCTCGAGAACGTCGCGGCCGGCCCCCTGTTCCGCGGCCGCTCGAAGGCTTCGGCCTACGAGGAAGCCGGCGAGTGGCTGCGCCGCGTCGGCCTCGAGAAGTTCGGCAAGCACTATCCGCATCAGCTCTCGGGCGGCATGCGCAAGCGCGTCGCGCTCGCGCAGACCTTCATCAACAAGCCCGAGATCCTGCTGATGGACGAGCCGTTCTCGGCGCTCGACATGCAGACGCGCACGCTGATGCAGGACGAACTGCTGCAGCTGTGGTCGGCCAATCAGGGCTCGGTGGTGTTCGTCACGCACGATCTGGAAGAGGCGATCGCGCTGGCCGACCGCGTGTTCGTGCTGACCGCGCGCCCCGCGACGCTCAAGAAGGTCTACGAGATCGACCTGCCGCGTCCGCGCGTGACGTCCGAGATCCGCTACGACCCGCGCTTCATCGAGATCTCGCGCGACATCTGGCACGACCTGCGCGAAGAAGTGCAGATCGCCTGACCGGCTTCACGGCATCACTATGGAAACGACAATCATGGCTTCGTCTGAAAGCATCACCCCTCCGGTTTCGGGCGTCGCGCCGACCGACGCCGAGAAAGCCGCGCGCCGCCGCGTGCAGCAACGCCACGCGCTCGTGATCGGGCTGCGCATCCTGGTGCTCGTCCTGTGGCTCGGCGGCTGGGAACTGGCCGGCCGCATGAAGTGGATCGATCCGTTCTTCTTCTCCATGCCGTCGCTGATCTGGACGCAGATCGTGGACTGGGTCCAGAACGGCACCTCGCAGGGGCCGCTGTGGGTGCAGGTCTGGGTCACGCTCGAGGAGACGATGCTCGGCTTCCTGATCGGCTCGGTCGGCGGCATCGTGTGCGGCGTCGTGCTCGGGCGCAACAAGCTGCTGTCGGACGTGTTCAGCGTCTACATCAAGGTCGCCAACTCGATTCCGCGCGTGGTGCTCGGCTCCGTGTTCGTGATCGCGCTCGGCCTCGGCATGGCATCGAAGGTCGCGCTCGCCGTGGTGATGGTGTTCTTCGTCGTGTTCGGCAACGCGTTCCAGGGCGTGCGCGAAGCCGACCGCTACATGATCGCCAACGCGCAGATCCTCGGCGCGTCGAAGCGGCAAATCACCACCTCGGTCGTGATTCCGTCGGCGCTGTCGTGGATTCTCGCGAGCCTGCACGTGAGCTTCGGCTTCGCGCTGGTCGGCGCCGTGGTCGGCGAATTCCTCGGGTCGAAGCAAGGTATCGGCCTGCTGATTTCGACCGCTCAGGGCGCGTTCAATTCGAGCGGCGTGTTCGCGGCGATGATCGTGCTTGCGGTCGTCGCGCTGAGCACCGATTATTTGCTGACCGCGATCGAAACGCGTCTGCTGAAGTGGCGCCCCGCCGCGTTCTGACGGCGGCGGACGGCGGGCACGTCCCGGACGGGCACGTCCCGGACGGGCACGTCCCGAACGGGCATGTCCCGGACGGGCATGTCCGCTCCGCCTCGAAGTGCTCGGGAAGCCGCGGCGACGCGGCTTTTCGGCGTAAAAGGTTTCCGTCATGATCCATAGCCTGCGCGCACGCCTGTTGTTGTGGGTGATGCTTCCGCTCGGCGCGTACTTCGCGGTCAGCGCCTGGATGTCGTACCGCGCCGCGAGCGACACCGCCCAGCTGCTGCAGGACAGCGCGCTGCTCACGTCCGCGCGCACCATCATCGAGGACGTCGATTGGGTCAACGGCGCGCTCGTCTCCGACATTCCTCCGGCCGCGCTCGAGATCTTCGAATCGCCGTATCAGGACCAGGTGTTCTACAAGGTCTATACGAGTTCGGGCCGTCTGCTCGGCGGCACGCCCGCGCTCGCCGACCCGCCGCAGTCGCTCGGCGGCCGGCGCGGCATCCAGCCCCTGTTCTACGACACCGAGGTCAACGGCCAGCCGATTCGCGCCGTCGCCTATGCGCGCGAGCTATACGATTCGGGTGCCATCGAGCGCGTGGTCGTGGTGGTCGGCAAGACCGAAGCCTCGCGCCTCGCCATGCTGCACGAACTGCTGCGGCCGCAGTTGATCCGCCAGTGCCTGATGCTCGCGCTGGTCATGATCCTCGTACCGCTCGGACTCGCCGCGGAACTGCGCCCGCTGATCCGGCTGCGCGACGAGGTCGCCGACCGCGAGGCGATGCAGCTGGAACCGCTGCGCGCCGACACCGTACTGCCGACCGAACTGCGCCCGATCGTCGATGCGATCAACCTGTGCATCGCGCGGCTCGATCTGCACGTCTCCATGCAGCGCCAGTTCATCGCCGACGCGGCGCACCAGCTGCGCACCCCGCTCACGCTGCTCGACACGCAGATCCAGTACGCGGGCCAGGCGGACGGCCAGAACGCCGCACAAGCGCTCGCCGCGATGCGCCGCACGAGCCGTATGATGACGGCCATGACCAACCAGCTGCTGCTGCTCGCCCAGGCCGAATCCGTGCCGACCGCGAGCGTGCAGGCCGAAGTCGACTTGAGCGAGATCGTCTCCTCGGTGCTCGAAGAACTCGTGGTCGCGGCGCAGCGGCGCGATATCGACCTCGGCGCCGAGCTCGGCGAGAACCTGCGCGCGCCCGGCAATGCCGGGCTCCTCACGGCCCTCGTGGCAAATCTCGTGGACAATGCGATCCGCTATGCGCGCGAGGGCGGCCGCGTGACCGTGACCTGTCACCGGCGTCGCGAGACCGTGGTGCTGCGCGTGATCGACAACGGCCCGGGGATCCCCGCCGAAGCGCGCGCCCACGTGTTCGAGCGCTTCTACCGCGCGACCCAGCAGGTGGAAGGCTCCGGCCTCGGCCTGCCGATCGTCCGGCAGATCGTGCTCGCGCACAAGGGGCACGTCTCGCTCGCGCCGGGGCCGGGACGCATCGGGCTCGTGGTCACGGTGCGCCTGCCCGCGTGGCATGATCGGAAAGAAACATGAAACTCCTACTCGTGGAAGACAACGCGGAGCTCGCGCACTGGATCGTGAACCTGCTGCGCGCCGAGAATTTCGCGGTCGATAGCGTGCTGGACGGCGAAGCGGCCGTCGCCGTGCTGGCCACGCAGCGCTACGATGTGGTGCTGCTCGACATGCGCCTGCCGCGCATGAGCGGCAAGGACGTGCTCGCGCGCCTGCGCCGCCGCGACAACGTGCCGGTACTGATGCTGACCGCGCACGGCGCCATCGAGGACAAGATCGACTGCTTCAGCGCGGGCGCCGACGACTACCTCGTCAAGCCGTTCGACGGCCGCGAACTGGTCGCGCGCATCAAGGCGCTCATTCGCCGGCAGCAAAGCGACAAATCGGGCTGGCTCACGTGCGGCGACCTGCGTTACGACTCCGATACGCGCGAATTCCATTACAACGGCGCCCCG
This sequence comes from uncultured Burkholderia sp., assembly GCA_963512745.1. GTDB lineage: Bacteria > Pseudomonadota > Gammaproteobacteria > Burkholderiales > Burkholderiaceae > Burkholderia. Next base: position 4,844 of record CAUPOD010000214.1, read on the forward strand.
CTCGCGCTGCGCCGCCGCGAGCACACGATCCTCGAAACGCTGATGCTGAAGCTCGGCAAAACCGTGTCCAAGGGTGCGCTGATGGACAGCGTGTTCACGCTCGAAGAGGAAGCGAGCGCCGACGCCATCGACATCTACATCCACCGGCTGCGCAAGCACCTTGCCGCATCGAGCGCGCAAATCATCACGCTGCGCGGGCTCGGCTATATCCTGCGCGCGAAGGAAGACGAGCCGCCCGACGCATAAGTCTGCGGATTAGGTATATCCACTTAGTTGTGCGAATGAAACGGGAAAGGCGCACGAAGGATTCGACTCTCTAGGATGGCTTCCGTCCACCGAAGGTTCCTCCGGGTATTCAAACGGCGGCGAACCGCCGGCGGAGCGACAAAAAATCAACGGAACAATTCTTGGAGACGATCGTGAAAAACAAGCATCTGACGCTCGCCGTTTGCGCACTTGCAGCGGCTTGCGCCCCAACCCGGGCGCCTTCGCAAAACAGCGTGAAGCTGTAACGCCTGCTGGTCCAGAGCGTGCCCTACAATAA
>CAUPOD010000215.1:0-5340 GCA_963512745.1 uncultured Burkholderia sp.
CTGCGAAGAACGCCGACGCGAGCCGCGCGAGCGCGCCGGGATCGGGCAGCCCGGCGGGCAGCGCCTGCCCCGGCAGCGCCCCGGCGGCGCTTTGATTAGCGGTAGGTGTCCGGGTATTCATGGTACTTGCCGATCTCCACGTCATCGAGGACTGCGAGCGCATCGGGCACTTGCACCGCCAGCGAGCAATACAGCGAAATCAGGTACGACGCGATCGCCTGATTGTTGATCCCCATGAAGCGTACCGACAAACCGGGGCCCTGCTCGCCCGCCACCCCGGGCTGGTACAGGCCGACGACGCCCTGCCGCTTGTCGCCGACGCGCAGCAGCAGGATCTTGCTCTTGCCGTCCGCGACCGGCACCTTGTCCGACGGGATCAGCGGAATGCCGCGCCAGGTCAGGAACTGCGAGCCGAACAGGCTCACGGTCGGCGGCGGCACGCCGCGCCGCGTGCATTCGCGCCCGAACGCCGCGATCGCGAGCGGATGCGCGAGGAAGAACGCCGGTTCCTTCCAGACCTTGGTCAGCAGCTCGTCGAGATCGTCGGGGGTCGGCGCGCCGGTCAGCGGGAAGATGCGCTGCTCGTCGGCGACGTTGGCGAGCAGGCCGTAGTCGGGATTGTTGATCAGCTGGCTTTCCTGCAGCTCCTTGATCGTCTCGATCGTCAGGCGCAGTTGTTCCTTGATCTGGTCGTGCGGGCTGCTGTAGAGGTCCGAGACGCGCGTGTGCACGTCGAGCACGGTGCTGACCGCGTTCAGGAAATACTCGCGCGGATTTTCCTCGTAGGGCACATAGGTGGACGGCAGCGTCGCCTCGTCGTCGCGCTCGGTGCAGGCCGCGCGCACGGCTTCGGGGTTCTTGACCTGGTTCAGCCGGTAGATGCCCGCCTCGACGGGCACCCATTGCAGCAGGTGCGTGAGCCAACGCGGCGTGATCGTCGCGAGCTGGGGTACGGTTTTGGTGGCATTGGCTAACTGCCGTGCTGCGTTATCGCCGAGCGCCGTCTGGCCGCCCACTATGGTCGACATATGTGCTCCTCCGAGCGTCTATAGAAGTCAAAGGGAAATGCTTATTACAAATCCAGATAACCGGACTCAACGGTATCGGCGCGAGGCGAGCGGTTCAACATGCCATAGCCATCAAACGCGGGGGCCCGGATCTTGGCTCACGGCCGTTCGGCGCGCTCCGTGCCCGGGTATGCGCCCGCGCGCGCGCCGGACGCGCGGGCGGCGCCCACCAGCTGGTCGATGTCCACGGCGAACGCGCGCGCGAGCTTGTCGACGGTGACGATGGACGCGATCACGGTGCCGCGCTCGAGTTCGCCGACGTAGGAGCGGTTCAAGCCGGCCTGCTCGGCCAGCCGTTCCTGCGACCACGCGCGCGCGCGCCGCAGGCGGCGGATCGACACGCCGAGATGACGCACGAGGTCCGTCATAGCGCGATCGCCAGGTCGGGTTTGGACGGAGGTGCGGCTTCGGCATGCTGCACGTCGTCGCGCGATACAGCCTGCGTGATGCGGCTGCCGGGCGCGACGTCGTCGGTGATCCACACGTTGCCGCCGATCACGGCGCCGCGGCCGATCGTGACGCGGCCGAGGATGGTCGCGCCCGCATAGATCACGACGTCGTCCTCGACGATCGGATGGCGTGCGAGGCCCTTCTCGAGATGGCCCTCCGCGTCGCGCGGGAAGCGCTTGGCGCCGAGCGTGACGGCCTGATAGATGCGCACGTGCGCGCCGATCACCGCGGTCTCGCCGATCACGACGCCGGTGCCGTGGTCGATGAAGAAACCGGGGCCGACGCGTGCGCCGGGATGGATGTCGATGCCGGTCGCGGCGTGCGCATGCTCGGCAACGATACGCGCGAGCAGCGGCAGGCCGAGCGCGTAGAGTTCGTGCGCGAGCCGGTGGTGGATCATCGCGTGGATGCCGGGATAGCAGAGCAGCACCTCGTCCACGCTGCCCGCGGCCGGATCGCCGTGGAACGCGGCGAGCACGTCGCTGTCGAGCAGTTCGCGGATCGGCGCGAGGCGCTGGCCGAACGCGCGTACCGCCGCGCGCGCCTGGGTGTCCAACTCCTCCTCGCTGGCGGGCCCGGGGCCGTGCCGCGTGCGGTAGCGCAATTCGAGGCGAGCCTGGCCGAGCAGCGCGTGGAGCGCCTCGTCGAGCGCATGCGCGACATAGAAATTCTCGCTCTGCTGGCGCAGATCGGGCGGCCCGAGCCGCATCGGAAACAGCGCGCCCTTCAGGCTCTTGACGATCTGCGCGAGCGCTTCGCGCGCGGGCAACTCACGGCCGCCCGGTTCGCGCGAACGGCGCTGGTCGTCGCGCCAGCGCTGGCGTACGCCGTGCAACGCATGCACGATCTCGTCGATTTCGAATGCCACGATATTCCCCCCGAATACATGTACTCGCCGCGCTGCATGCTAAATGCTCAGCGTCAGGATTGCTGCCAGGGCAGGCCGTGCCGGCGCCAGCCGTTGAGGCTGCCGCGGTGACCGTCCGCATCGAGGTCGCCCTCGAACCCTTCGAGTACGTTATAGACCTGCGTGAAGCCGGCCTTGGCCGCGGCCTCGGCCGCTTGGGCCGAGCGATTGCCGCTGCGGCACAGCAGCAGGACGGGGGCGTCCTTCGGGGTCTTGGCTTCGAGTTCGCGCACGAAGCGCGGGTTGCGGGTCAGGCTGGTGCCGGTGGCCCATGGCACGTGCACGCTGCCGGGCACTTGGCCGACGAACGCGCGCTCCTCGGCGGTGCGCACGTCGACGAGCAGCACGTCGCCGGCTTGCGCCAGCGTCCAGGCATCCTGCGGGCTAACGCCGCCCGCGTAAGCCAGACCGGCCGCCTCGGCCGTCTGGCGCGCCGCGCGCAGCAATGCGTGCGCGGGCCGTTCTTCGAGTTCCAGCGACATCTCTCCGCTCCTCTATCATGACTATTTGCCGCGCGGCTTTTTGACGTCTATAGCCGTCGGAGCAGTCACTATGGAAGATGCCTCGCCGAAACCTAACCAATTAATTTTTCTTTTCTAAGCAGGTTGGGTCACAAACGGCGCGGCCTCGAGCGGAGGCTCGGGACAGAGATCCCATGCGAGCCGCGGAACTTAATGGGGCGCGGACCCTTCCTGCTTGAGCACGGCCGCGTGCACCTCTTGCAGCATCGTGGTGTTGATCTGGATCAGCTGCTGCAGTTCGGCCTGCATCTTCAGCATGGTTTCGGCGTCTTCGTAGGTTTGCAGGGCCTGCTTGTCGGACGCGGCGGCAGCCACCTTCTGGCCGACCATGATCACCGACAGCAGCACGAGCTGCAAAAACGTCTGCGCAGTCCACGAGACCAGCGTCGAAATGCCGCCCGCGATGGCCGACGGCAGGCTGATCAGCGCGAGACCCGCGAACACGTACGCACACCACATGGTGCCGACGCCGTTGGTGATGAGCACGGCGATGCGGCCGTTGAAGCCCACCTGTTCTTTCGAGGTCACGGGCGGGCCGTCCTTTTCGCGCGCCTTGAGGCGCGCTTCGATGTATTGCTCGAGTTGCATGAGTTGATCGACTCCCTGGTCGGATGGTTGGAATTTCGGGTGTACGGGCCGCGTGCCGCGCCTGCGCTTTTCCTGGCGGTTCGGCGATTCCGTCGTATAGTCGATTGGCGGGCTCGGCGCGCCGGGCATTGTATGCGATCCGCGCGCGGATGCCGGTTTGGCCGCGACGGTCGCCAACCTCAGTCACTTCAATTTCTGCACGCTTATGACCCAACATCTCAAGATCGATTTCGTGTCGGATGTCGTTTGTCCGTGGTGCATGATCGGCCTGCTCGGCCTGAAGGAAGCGCTGCGCCGCCTGGACGGCGTGGTGGACGCGGACATAGCGTTTCAGCCGTTCGAGCTGAATCCGCACATGGGCCGCGACGGTCAGAACATCGTCGAGCATATCACCGAGAAATACGGCATCACGCCCGAACAGTCGGCCGAGAACCGCGCGGCGATCCGCGAGCGCGCAGCCAAGCTCGGCTTCGATTTCAACATGACGGACGAGCGCCGCATCTACAACACGCGCGATGCGCACCGGCTACTTTATTGGGCCGCGCCGAGCGGACATCAGACGGCGCTCGAACAGGCGCTGTTCCGCGCATATTTTACCGACGGCGCGAATATTTCGTCGCGCGACGTGCTCGTGGCGGCCGCCGTCGCGGCCGGCTTGAACGGCGACGAGGCGCGCGGCGTGCTCGAGTCGGGGCTCTATAACGACGAGGTGGCCGCGGCCGAGGAGCTATGGCTGTCGCGCGGGATCCATGCGGTGCCGGGCGTGGTCGTCAACGACCGCTGGCTGATTTCGGGCGGCCAAAGCGCGGACGTGTTCGAGAACGCGTTGCGCGACATCGCCAAGGAAAGCGCGGCATCGGCGGCGCACGAGCAATAGGCGCAACAGGCGCAATCGGCGCGGGTTCGGCCGGCGGTCACCCGCCGCGCGTCTCGGCGGGCGCCGGCGCTCCCTCGTCCCACGGCTCGACCGTTACGCCCACGCTCAGCACCTGATCGGCGCCGCCGCCGCGGATCACGCCGCGTAGCGGCGCGACGTCGGCATAGTCGCGGCCGATCGAGAGCATCACGTAGTCGTCGCCGGGCGCGCGGTCGTTGGTCGGATCGAGCTGGAGCCAGCCGCGATCCTCGGGCCACGCGGGATCGTACACCTCGACCCACGCATGCGACGCGTCGGCGCCGATCAGGCGCGGCTGCCCCGGCGGCGGCTGGGTCAGCAGATAGCCGCTCACGTAGCGCGCGGCCAAGCCGAGCGAACGCATCGCGCCGATCATCACGTGCGCGAAATCCTGGCACACGCCCTTCCTCAACGCGAGCGAATCGAGCGCGGACGTGTTCACGTCGGTGCTCTGCGGGATGTACGCGAAATCGGCGTGAATGCGCCGCATCAGATCCCACGCGGCCTGCACGAGCGGTCGGCCGGGCGCGAAGCTCGGCATCGCGTAGGCGGCCAGATCGGGATGGCATGCGATGTGGGTGGACGCGAACACGAATTCGCTGGCGGAATCGTAAGGCTGCCCGGCGCGATAGCTGAGGCGCTCGCGCACCTGCTCCCACGGCGTCGAGCACCCGGCCGGCGCGGCGATCGCCTCGGGCATCACGCCGCGCTTGGCCGCGGCGCGCGGCGAGGGCACGACGCGCACGAGGCTGCGGCTACGCACGTAGAGCCCTTCGTGCGGCTGGTTCAGGCCGAACGAGATGCGCACGTTGCCGAATGCGTCGATCTCTTCGCTCAAGCCCTCGGGCGCGGGTTCGACCTCGAGCGCGAAATCGATCAGCTGCTGGCGCCCGGCTTCGAGCGGCGTCAGGC
>CAUPOD010000216.1:0-5335 GCA_963512745.1 uncultured Burkholderia sp.
GCCGGGCATCACGCGTGGGCACGCAGATTAATGCGTCACGCGCGTGCCTTGGCGGATACGCGCTTGCCCTCGACGTCGGGCAGGAACACCGTGAGCACGCCTATCAGCGGCAGGAACGAGCAGACCTTATAGACGAACGCGACGCTCGTCGCATCGGCGAGCTGGCCGAGCACGGCCGCGCCGACGCCGGCCATGCCGAACGCGAAGCCGAAGAACATCCCCGCCACCATGCCGACCTTGCCCGGCAGCAACTCCTGCGCATAGACGAGGATCGCCGAGAACGCCGACGCGAGCACCACGCCGATCACGACCGTGAGCACGCCGGTCCAGAACAGATTCGCATACGGCAGCAGCAGCGTGAACGGCGCCACGCCGAGAATCGACGCCCAGATCACGTACTTGCGCCCGATCCGGTCGCCGACCGGGCCGCCGATCAGCGTACCTGCCGCGACCGCCGCGAGGAACACGAACAGATGCATCTGCGCGGCCTGCACCGACAGGTGGAACTTGTCGATCAGATAGAACGTGAAATAGGTGTTCAGGCTCGCCAGATAGAAGTACTTCGAGAACACGAGCAGCAGCAGCACGCCGACCGCGAGTATCACGCGGCCGCGGCTCAGCGTGGCGTGCGCCGCGTGCGCGGCCTTCTTCTTCGGCGCGGGCTGGCGCCGGTACCAGCGCCCGATCTGCGTGAGCACGACGATCGCGACGAGCGCCGCGAGCGAGAACCACGCGATGCTGTGCTGCCCGTGCGGCATTACGACAAGCGCGGCCAGCAGCGGCCCGAGCGCCGAGCCCGCATTGCCGCCGACCTGGAACAGCGATTGCGCGAGCCCGTGCCGGCCGCCCGACGCCATGCGCGCGACGCGCGACGATTCCGGATGGAACACCGACGAGCCGCAGCCCACCAGCGCCGCGGCCGCGAGCAGCACGCCGAAATTCGGCGCGACCGACATCAGCAGCAGGCCGGACAGCGTGAAGCCCATGCCGACCGGCAGCGAGAACGGCTGCGGCCGCTTGTCGGTATAGATGCCGATCAGCGGCTGCAGCAGCGACGCGGTCAGTTGATAGGTCAGCGTGATCAGGCCGATCTGCGTGAACGACAGCGAGAAATCGGCTTTGAGCATCGGGTAGATGGCCAGGATCAACGACTGGATCATGTCGTTGAGCAGGTGCGAGAAACTGATCGCGCCGAGCACGCGGTAGGCGGTGCCGGCGGCTTGCGGGGCGAGGCGGGGCGGGGCGCTAGGCGAGACGCCAGGCGGCGCGCCAACGGAATCGAGACGAGTTTCCATCGTGAGCGAAAGTGGGCAAGCGCGGAGGCCGACCGGCGGCGCGCGCGGGGTTTGAGTCCGGAAGTGCCCGCTTCCCGCGCATGCATGCACGAAATTCAGGCATGCGACGAGTGTATTGTGGCCGATGTCGAATGTCAGGACAGAGTTTGTCGAGATTCGGACATCCGGCTCGCGCCGACATCCGTTTTGCGGCGCTCGCACGGGTAGCCCCAGCCCGGGTCTTACGCTCACCCCCCGTGCTTCTTCCCTTCCTCGATCACGACCGTGCAAGTCGTCCCCGCCGACAACGCCAGATCCTGCGGCACCTTGTCGAGCCGGATATAAACCGGCACGCGCTGCGCGAGCCGCACCCAGTTGAAGGTCGGGTTCACGTCGGCCACGATCTCGCGGCTCTCCGGGTTGTCGCGGTCATAAATGCCGCGAGAGATGCTGACCACCTGGCCGTCGAGCTTCTCGCCGCTCAGCAGCGTGATGTGCGCCTTGGCGCCGAGCTTGATGCGCGGCAGCTTGGTCTCCTCGAAGTAGCCGTAGACCCAGAACGAATCGGCCTCGACGAGCGCGAGCTTCGGCGCGCCGGCCGCCGCGTAGTCGCCCTTGAATACGTTGAGGTTCGTCACGTAGCCGTCCACGGGCGCGACCACGGTGGTGCGCGCGAGGTTGAGCTTGGCCGCGTCGAGCGCCGCGAGCGCGGCCTGGTATTGCGCTTGTGCGCCCGAAGCGGTCTGCTGCGCGTTCTCGCGGTTTTCCTTCGAGACCACCAGCGCGTCGAGATCGGCGCGCCGCGCGGCGTCGGATTGGCGCATCGCGAGTTCGGCGCGGCGCTGGGCCACGGCCGCCTCGGCCTGCTCGACGGCGATCTGATAACGCGCGGGATCGATCTGCATCAGCACTTGGCCGCGCTTGACGAACTCGTTGTCGTGCACGGGCAGATCGACCACGTTGCCCGCCACGTCGGGCGCCACGTTGATGATCGCGGCGCGCACGCGGCCGTCGCGCGTCCACGGTTCGTCCATGTAGTGGACCCACAGGGTGCGCCCGATCAGCACCGCGACAATCACGATGACGGCCGTCGCGGCGAAGCTGAGGAATTTACGCAGGATCATGACAGGTTCGTTGTTATTGATAGACGGCGAGGCTTATTCCCCCGCACACGCACACGAGCAGAGCCGCGCGGAACAGCGACGGATGCCAGACGAAACGGTAGAGACCGGTCAGGGACAGCACACGGTCGAGCGCCCACGTGACCAGCGTGCCGAGCAGGCACAGGATCACGAGCGCGGGCATATAGGCATCGAGTACGGCGACTTCGCGCGGCATCATGATGCGGCTCCAGGTTGGGCGGGCGCGCTGCGTTCCCGGTCGAACGCGGCGAGCGGCGAATCGGGGTCGAGCAGGGCGCTGCGGATGAAATGCAATTGGCTCAGGATGCGTTGCAGCCGACGCCGTTCGTCGCGCGGCGGCGCGAGCTCGGTCAATGTCTGCCGCGTCTGCGCGATCGCGGTGTCGATCGACGCGAAGGCCGTGGCGAAATGCTCGGCCTGCGGCGCACGGAACAATGCTGCGAGCGCCGCACGCGCGCTTTCGATCGCGCGCCGCCAAGCCGTTTCGGCGCCATAGGCGGGGTCGCGCGGCAAGCCCGCGAGTTCGTGACGCAGGTCGAGCACCGCGTGGCCGACCTCGAGCACCGCGAACATCCAACGCAATGCATCGCGCTGCGTGTCGGGTTGATCGGCCGAGAGCGTATGCGCCTGGAACATCAGGTCGCGCGTGCGGCTGTCGAAGCGGCCGCGCGCATCGGCGAGACGCGCGCCGCAGGCGAGCACGACCTGCTCGCGCAGGTCGGCGAACAGGCGCCGCTTGAGCCACGGCGCGGTCGGCGGAAACAGCACCGCGAACGCGATGGTCGCGATCAGCATCGACAGCACGAGCGCGAGCGCGTCGTTCATGAAGCCGGCCGGATCGTAATGCGTGACTAGGTCGGGTCCGGCCAGGAAGCAGAAGAAGATCAGATAACCCATGCCCGCGCCCGCGTGCTTCGGTTTCAGCGAGAGCCAGACGCCGAACGCGAGGAACGGCGTCAGCATCGCGCACAGCAGCACGAAGCCGTCGATGTGCGGATAGACCCAGAACTCGACCACGAACCCCGCCAGCACCGCGAGCGCCGTGCCCCAAGTCATCTGCGCGGCCGTGCGCGCGGGTTGCGGCGACGACGACACCAGCGCACAGATGGTGGCCGTATTGAGCGTGAGCATCAGGCCGCTCGGCCAGGCCGTGACGATCCAGAACGCGCCGGCCAGCAGCAAGATGACAGCGGCGCGTAGGCCCGCGATCACGCTCGCGGTCAGGTTCGTATGCGGCTCGTAGCGCTCGATCCAGCGTTCGCGCTCGTGCGTGCTGGTCGAGAGCGACGCATACGTGGCCGCGTAGTCGTGCAGGTCCGTGATGAAGCGGTAGAGCAGTTCGGTCGCCGTGTCGAAATCGAGCAGCGGAAAGCCGGGTTCCGTTTCGAGCTGCGCGCGCTGAGCGCGCACGCGCCGCGGCAACGCTTCGCGGTAGCCGCTCAGCTGCGCTTCGACGTGCGTGGCCTCGGCGGCCGTGCGGATCGGCGCGCCGTCGTGCACGAGCAGCGGCGCGATCTCGCGGAAGTACGGCTCGAGCGCGGCGACGGCCTGCGGGCTCGATGCGCGCAACCGGTTCATGAGCTGATGCAGCGCGTGATAGCGGCTCGACGCCGCCATGAACTCGCTATTGAGGCGCGCGAGCCGTCCCGCGCGCAGACGCAACTCCGGCTGTTCGAACACGGCCGTGCTGCGCTGCGCCTCGAAGCCGACCACGCTGGCGGCGAAGCCGGTCTGCACCTTCTCGATCTGCGCGCGGTCGAGCTTGCCCGCGAGCGTCGCGCTCACGTATTCGACGAACGCGCTGAAGCGCTTGCGAACCGTGTCGCGCATCTGTTCGCTCGTATGGCGCGGAAACACGAGCGCGCTCACGAAGCCGGCCGACAGAATGCCGATCACGATCGCGGATACGCGTGTCGTCGCCGTCATGAACGTCGTGTCGGGCGCCTGCGACGACGGCAGCCCGATCAGCGCGGCCGTATAGCCCGCGAGCACAAACCCGTAGCTGCGGAAATTGCGGTTGCGCGCAGCCCCTGCAGTACACAGCGCGATCCACAACGCGACCGACAGCAGAAACAGTTCGGGCTGCTGCGCGAACAGCCCGACCAGCGCAACGGTCACGATCAAGCCGATGAAGGTGCCCGCAAGCCGGTAGAAACTCTTGGCGAGCACGGGGCCGCTTTGCGGCTGCATGACGATAAATACCGTGGTCATCGCCGTCTTCGGCGCGGGCAGATCGAGCGCCATCGAGACGCCGAGCGCGAGGAACGCCGCGCACAGCGCCTTGGCCAGGTAGATCCAGGCGAGACCGTCGGTCTGAGCCCACGCGCGCCACGCGTCGCGCCACGCGCGGCGCGGCGCGGCGGCCGGCTGGGACTGGGTGGAAGCGGGCGACGACATGGCGTGTTTATCGGTAGGCCGGCTGCGTGCCGGCGGCGGTCGCGCCGGCCGTCGCGGAGGACTGTCCAGGCGCCGTTGCCGGCACGCGATCGCCCGATGCGGCGACGGCCGAGCAGCCGGACGACGCACCCTCGCGAGCCGGAGCCGTCGCTGCCGATGCTTCGGCGCCTCCGCCCAACGCCGCCATCAGCGACGCATGCGCCGCGAGCCGCGCCGCGTCGATGCGCGCCACGCTTTCCTGCGCGCGCAGCAACTGATTCTGGGCGATCAGCACATTGCTGTAATCGGTCAGCCCGCGCCCGAACCCGTAGTGCGCGAGTTCGAACGCGCGCCGCGCGAGCGCGACCGATTGCGTGGCGTCCTGCCGCTGCACGCCGAGCGCGCGCAGGCGCACGACGTTGTCGGAGATCTGCTGCAGCGCCTCGAGCAGCGCCGCGTTGTACTGCGCGACGGCCTGATCGTAGCCCGCGTCCGCGGCGCCGAGTTGCGCGCGCAGCCGGCCGCCCTCGAAGATCGGCAGCG
>CAUPOD010000217.1:0-5308 GCA_963512745.1 uncultured Burkholderia sp.
GTCATATGAAGATCCGTACGCTGATGGCCGCGCTGCTCGTCGGCGGTGTGCTCGCCGCACCCGCATTCGCCCAGAACAGCCAGCAAAACAAGATGAAGGCCTGCAACACGCAAGCCACGGGCAAGACCGGCGATGAGCGCAAGGCATTCATGAAGGACTGCCTGTCGGCCAAGAAGAAGATGACGCAGCAGGAAAAGATGAAGGCCTGCAACACGCAAGCCACCGGCAAGACCGGCGACGACCGCAAGGCGTTCATGAAGGGCTGCCTGTCGAACGCGGCCTAAGCCGCCGGTCCGATCGAGCCCTCACCGGGCGCCGCGCAATCCCGATGCCGCCTCCCGCCTGACCGCGGGGGCGGCATTTTTCTTTTGCGGCGGCGCTGCGCGCCTGCCTTACAACCGTCTTTCGGTGCTGTTCGATCCCTCGCTTCGCGGCTCCGATCGTGCCCCTATGCTATAAAGCTAATTGGAAGCTTCGGCCGACACCGTCGGCCGGTACTCCTGCACTTCCTCACTGACATGGAGAATACGATGCAGAAACGGAATCTCGTCCTGAAGGCTGCCGCTGCCCTCGTCGTCGGAAGTCTCGCACTGACCGGCTGCACCACTACCCCCAATCAGGCCAGCACCGGCGCGGTCAACTCGAGCAAGCGCGAAGCGATCAACGCCAACGTCGACTCCGCGCTCACGCGCCTCTACGCGACGGTCCCGGGCTCGCGCGAACTCGTCGCGAAGTCGCGCGGCGTGCTGGTGTTCCCGAGCGTGATCCAGGCCGGCTTCATCGTCGGCGCCCAGACCGGCGACGGCGCCCTGCGCGTGGGCGGCAGCACGGTCGGCTACTACAACACGTCGTCGGTGTCGGTCGGCCTGCAAGCGGGCGCGCAATCGAAGGCGATCGTGTTCCTGTTCATGACCCAGGATGCGCTCGACAAATTCCGCAATTCGGACGGCTGGTCTGCCGGCGCGGACGCCTCGGTCGCGGTGCTGAAGGTCGGCGCGAACGGCGCGATCGACACGACCACGGCCACCGCCCCGGTGGACGTGATCATCCTCACGAACGCTGGCCTGATGGGCGACGTGTCGATCGGCGGCACGAAGGTCACACGCCTCGCGATCTAAACGAGGCGGCAGGCCTGAGCCTAAGCGGCCGCTGCGGCGGCCGGATTCGCCACGCGGCGCGGACGTTCGCCGCCATGGCAAAAAACAAGGGCGCGATAGACTCGCGCCCTTGTTTTTTTCGCACGCTGGGGACCGCGGGCGCCGCGCGCACTGCCTGCCCGCCGACGCCCCGTTGCGCCCCGCCCCCGCTTCAGGAAGCCGTGTCGATGAGCCTGAAGCGCTCGCGCTTCTTGGCGCGAATCAGGCCTTGATAGACATCCACGTATTGCCGCGCCATGCGGTGCGCCGTGAAGCGCGCCTCGAAGCGCTCGCGCACGCGTGCGCGCGACAGCATGCGCGCGCGCGCCACGGCCGCCACCGCGCTGATTTCGTCCTCGACCACGAACCCCGTCACGCCGTCCTCGATCACCTCGGGCACCGCGCCGCGATTGAACGCGATCACGGGCGTGCCGCACGCCATCGCCTCGATCATGACGAGGCCGAACGGCTCGGGCCAGTCGATCGGGAACAGCAGCGCGTGCGCGCCGGACAGGAACGCGGCCTTCTCGTGATCGTCGATCTCGCCGATGAACTCGACGTGCGGCAACGCGAACAGCGGCCGGATGCGGCGCTCGAAATACTCGCGGTCCGCATTGTCGATCTTGGCCGCGATACGGATCGGCAGCCCGCAGCGCGCGGCGATGCGGATCGCGATATCGACGCGCTTCTCGGGCGAGATGCGGCCGATGAACGCGAGGTAGCGCGGCTCGACGGGCTGCGGCGTGTAGAGGTGCTCGGGCAGGCCGTGCAGGATCGTGGCAAGCCAATTCAGCCGCGGCATCGGCTGGCGCTGCGACTGTGAGATCGAGACGAGCGGCGCCTGCGGGAACCCCTCGAAGGTCGGCACTTGTTCGAGCAGGTCGAGCCGCCCGTGGAGCGTGGTCACGAACGGCGTGGGCTGCCGCTGGAACAGCGAGAACGAGTAGTAGTCCATGTGGAAATGGAGCACGTCGAACTCGTGCGCGCGGCGCGCCACGCGCTCCATCAGCAGCATGTGCGGCGCGATGCGGTCGCGGATCGAGGTGTCGAGCCGCAGCGCCTGCGGCCAGACCGCGTCGAGCTTGGCCGCGGTCTGCGAATCGCCGCTCGCGAACAGGGTGACTTCGTGGCCGAGTTCGACGAGCGCCTCGGTCAGGTACGACACGACACGTTCGGTGCCGCCTTATAGCTTCGGCGGCACGGACTCGGTCAATGGGGCAATCTGGGCAATTCTCATAATGTCTGGCAGCCGGTTACGGGGCCGCTAGCGGCGGCCTGCTGCCCGAGAAACGCAAACGCGCGCGGCAGGCAGGCCGTGGCCGCTCCAGCGCGGGCAGCCGGCGGTACACGCCGGCCGCCGCATGCGCAGCGGCTCGCTCCCCCGGCTTGCGGCCTCTCAGTCCTCGCCCTTGCACGGGAATGCCTTGCCTAACCCAAGCGCAACGGCCGTGCTGGCGTTGTAGTAGAGAATTTTTGGATTATCGGCGATGTACTTGCGCACCGCGTCGGTCAGTTGCTGCGCGTGCACGTCGGGCGGCAGGCAGAAGTACTGGCCGACGCGCGGGCCGGTCGTGCCGCCGATCGCGTCGATCGTATTGTAGACGCCGTCGGCCGCGCCCTCGATGTAGCCGGTGCACGACGCGCGCGACTTGACGTCGGACTTCGCGCATAGGCGGTCGAGATCGCCGCCGGTAAAGGCGGCAGCCGTCAACGGTACGGCGAGCGCCGCGGCACAGAGCATCACCCGCAACATAGGGGTTTCCTTATTTCAAACCTGAACGTCATGTGCCGCGCCTGACCGCAACGGGCGCGGTTCAGGCCGCGCGGCACCTATCTGACTGTTATTGTGCACTTTTTTGCGCACCGGGCGCCACTGCGTCGCCGAGGCGGGTCGTGCGCACCGAGAGAATCTTGATCGCGTCGGGCCCCTTGTAGTGCTTCGCGAAGTCGAGCGCGGTCAGGCCGAGCTGGTTCTTGAGAGCCGGATCGGCGCCCTGGTCGAGCAGCAGCGTGACGGTCTTGCCGTAGCCGCCGCGCGCGGCCATCATCAGCGGCGTGGTGCCGTTCGGCGAGCCCGCGTCGATGTAGGCGGACTTGTCGAGCAGCAGGCTCACGACGTCGTCGTGGCCGTTGGTGGCCGCATAGTGCAGCGGGGTCCAACCCTTCTTGTTGACCTCGGCGCCTTTCTCGATCAGGATCTGCGCGAGCTTCACGTCGCCGTTCAGCGCGGCCAGCATCAGCGCGGTTTCGCCGGCCTTGTCCTGCTTCTCCAGATCGACGTTCGGCGCGGCGGCCAGCGCGGCGCCGACCTGGTCCGACTTCTCGCGCGCGGCGATCACGAGCAGCGGGTCGCCGTGTTCGTCGACCGTGTTCGGATCGAGGCCGTTCTTCAGTTGCTTGCCGATGTCGGCGATATCGTCGAACTTGACGGCCTTGACGATGCCCGTCACCGATTCGGCGTGCGCCGTCGCGGCGGCGAGCCCGGCTGCCACGATCAGCGCGCGCGTGCCGGCGCTCAGCAGTTGGGACATCGGAGTGCGGTGCTTCGAATGCATGGAGATTCCTCGCTCTGGGGGTTCTTGTCTGCCGTGCGGCGCCCTAACGGGCGATGCCGAACAGCCGGAAAAAATTGTCGGAAGTCGCCTGGGCCAGCGCCGCGTCGTCGATTCCGCGTAATTGTGCGATAAAACGTCCGACATGACTGACATACGCGGGTTCGTTGCGCTTGCCGCGGTACGGAACCGGGGCCAGATACGGCGAATCGGTTTCGATGAGCAGCCGTTCGAGCGGCACGCGGCGCGCGACGTCCTGCACCTCGGTCGCGGTCTTGAACGTCACGATGCCCGACAGCGAGATATGGAAATTCTGCGCGAGCGCCTGTTCGGCGACGGCCCACGGCTCCGTGAAACAGTGCATGACGCCGCCCGCCTCGGCCGCGCCCTCCTCGGCCATCAGCCGCAGGGTGTCTTCGGCCGACGCGCGCGTATGCACGATCAGCGGCTTGCGCGTGGCGCGCGCGGCCCGGATGTGGGTGCGGAAGCGCTCGCGCTGCCATTCCATGTCGGCGACCGTGCGGCCTTCGAGACGATAGTAGTCGAGCCCCGTCTCGCCGATCGCGACGACCTTCGGATGCTCGGCCAGCTCGATCAGCTCGGCGACGCTCGGCTCGCGCACGTTCTCATGGTCGGGATGCACGCCCGCGGACGCGAACACGCTGTCGTACCGCTCGGCCACGGCGAGCACCGCGGGCAGCGTTTCGAGATCGACCGACACGCACAGCGCATGCGTGACGTCGTGCGCGCGCATATTGTCGAGCACCTCGGGCAGGCGATCGCCGAGCCCCTCGAAATTGATGTGACAGTGAGAATCGACAAACATAGCTATAGCGGTTCCTGGTAGGGCGCGGGCTCAGCCCTCGCCGAGGCGCTGGCCCACGATCACGAGATCGCGCTCGACGTCGTCGAGCACGGCCACGCGCGGCAGCGTGCCCCACGGCGCGAAGCCGTAGCGTTCGAACAATTTCAAGCTCGGCAGGTTGTGGCCGAAGATGAAGCCGAGCGCCGTGTGGATGCCGAGCGCGGGCGCGCGCGCCAGGGCGGCCTCGATCAGCCGGCCGCCTAGCCCCTGCCCGCGCACGCGCGGGTCGAGGTAGATGCTGATCTCGGCCGTGTGCCGGTAGGCCGGACGCCCGTAGAAATCGGAAAAACTGAGCCACGCCACCACTTCGCCAGCTTGCTCGACGACCCACAGCGGGCGTGCCGCGGGCCCGTGCGCGTCGAACCACGCGCGGCGGCTCTCCACCGAAACGGGCTCGAGATCGGCCGTGACGTCGCGCGACGCAATCGTCGAATTGTAGATCGCAACGATCGCGGGCAAGTCGTCGAGGGTCGCATCTCGATAAAAATGGCTCATGCGCGGGCTCCGGCGGACGATGGCGAGCGTTGGCGTTAGCGCGGCTGCGCGAACAATTCGCGGTAGCCGAGAAACAGGGATTCGATCACGAGGCGCGGGTTGAGCGGATGCTGCTCGACCGCGCGCTGGCGCGCGAGGCTTTTCTGGAAACGCGCGAACGCGTGCGGTTCGTACAGCGCGGCGCAGCGCGCCAACGCGTTCTGCTGCGCGGGGAAATAGCGCGGCGCGCCGGCCGTGCGCTGCGCGAGCAGGTCGTACAG
>CAUPOD010000218.1:0-5292 GCA_963512745.1 uncultured Burkholderia sp.
AAAATTGGGGGCGGTTGGTGCCCAATAACCGGGGGCGTTTTGGTCCACCAACCGGGCCCCGGGGGGGGGGGCGTAGGGGGTGGGGCGGCGCGGGATGGGTGCGCCCCGATCGGTTCGCGCAAAGTGAATAGCGGATCCGCCTCCGCGTATCCCTGCGTGAAACGTTCGTCGAAGCCGCCGACGTGCTCGAGCGCCGCATCACGCGCGTAAATGATGCGATTCGCCGCGGTCGCGCTTGGCGCCCTCCTCGTGAACGCTCGGCGGGGTCGGCGCCACCGTTTTCGGCGCCTCCTCTTGCGTCTGTTCCTGCTTCTCTCGCGTCTGCTCCGGCGGCTTTTGCGGAGCTTGGCCGGCAGCGCTTTCGCCCGCATGGCGCACGCGCACGCGATTCTCGACGTCGCGCACGCACATACAGCTGTCCGCGATATCCTCGACGCCGTGCTTCATCCAGCGTGCCGGTACGCTGCCTTCGAGCGCTACGCAGCCGTCGCGCACCTGCACGCTGACGTCGCTGACGTCGATCTCGAGCGCGCCCGCGAGCCGCTCACAGACGTCTTCGCGGATCCGCTCGTCCGAGCGCGTATAGCCTTTCGGCCCCTGGCGCCGCCGCAACGCGTCGCGCGCGGCCGAACCATGAAAACGCGAGAGATCCGGCGCGCCGTCGCCGGTCGACGACAGGCCACCCGCCGCGCTCGACCGGCCTTGGCCCTGCGTACGCCAGCCATGCGCCGAGGGCATACGGTCGTCCCATTCGCTCGCCCAATCCTCGGGGCCCATGGACTCGCCCGCCAGCCGATAGGCCGATTCGTACCTGTCGTCCGGCACCAGCGAGTCGTCTTCGTTCGGCATATCGCGCTCGCCGGTCCCCTGGGGCATCCGTTCGTTACGCTCCTGCCAGTTCGATGGGCCGCGCCGTTCAGGCTGCCGCCCCGGATAGTGTCGTTGCATCGTGCATCTCCTTGATTGCCGCGCCTGCCACGAACTGCCCCATGCGGTTCCGCGCGCTCGGCTCCATGCCAGCGCAAGCCGCGTGCCGCTACGACGCGGGGCGCCTGGTCTGCCGGCACGCCACGTCGCGCGCGGGGACATTCCGTATCTACAATCCGTTGCAATTTTTGCCCGTGCCGCACGGCGCCGCCCGCTTTGCTCCGTCGTACGCGCCGGTTCTGTCGTGCGGGCACGCTTGATGCGCGCCGGGGGTCACGCAACACGCGCTTATTCTTTGGTCCGATGCCTACCTTGATCCGCCGATGACTTCAGACGCCGTCCCATCCCATCCGCACTCGCCGCCGGCGCACGGGCCGCACCATTGGCACGCGCTGTCCCACCAGTACGCCGAGTTCCGCTTTCGAACCGTGGTCGAATCGATCACGGACTACGCGGTCTTCATGCTCGACCGCGACGGCAACGTCGCGACGTGGAATGCCGGCGCGGAACGCATCAAGGGCTATCGCGCGGACGAGATTATCGGCAGCCATTTCTCGCTTTTCTACCCGCCCGATGCGGCCAGGGCCGGCACCCCGGCGCGCGGCTTGAGCGAGGCGGTCGCGCACGGGCGCTTCGCGGACGAAGGCTGGCGCGTGCGCAAGGACGGCTCGCTGTTCTGGGCCAGCGTGACGATCACCGCCGTGCGGGACGGCGCGAAACAACTGAGCGGCTTCATCAAGATCACGCGCGACATGACCGAGCGCAAACGGCTCGAGGAACTGGAAGCGTCGACGCGCCGGCTCAGCGTATTCATCGCGATGCTCGCCCATGAATTGCGGAATCAATTGGCTCCGCTGCGCAACTCGATCGGCGTGCTGCAGCATCTGCCTGCTCCCGACCCGCTTTTTGCGCAATGCCGCGATGCCGTCGACCGCCAGATCTCGCAGCTGATACGGCTGGTAGACGATTTGCTCGATCTCGGCCGGATTACTTCGTGCAAGGTCCCGCTGGACAACCGCCCGGTCCCATTGCGCGACATCGTCTGCCGTAGCGTCGAGGGCATTCAGTCGACGCTCGAGGCGCGCGCGCAATGCGTTCAGATCGATCTGCCTGCGGAACCTGTCGTGTTGCAGGGCGACGAAGCCCGGCTCATCCAAGTGATGCACAACCTGCTCGACAACGCCTCGAAATTCTCGCCGCCCGGTAGCCGGATCGAAGTCGGCGCGCAGATCGAAGGAAACACCGTCGCGATACGTATCAGCGACCACGGGATCGGTATCGCGCCCCACGCGCTGGAGTCGATCTTCGATCTGTTCAATCAGGACGGCGATCCCGCGAATCGTCCTACCGGGGGCTTTGGCCTCGGTCTCGCGATCTGCCGATCGTTCGTCGAATTGCACGGCGGCTCGATCAAGGCGGAAAGCGCAGGCCCCGGGCGCGGTGCGACCTTCTTCGTCCGCTTGCCGGTCAAGCTCACGCCGAGCGAGCCGGCCATTACGCCGAGCCGCGCGCCGGCTCAGGCCATCGTGCCTCTGCGGATCGTCGTCATCGACGACAACCGCGATGCGGCCGATACGCTCGGCTTGCTGTTGCAGGTCAAGGGGCACGTGCCGCACGTCGCATACAACGCACGCGATGCGCTGGCGCTCGCACGCGCGCACGCCCCCCATCTGATGCTGCTCGATTTGTCGATGCCCGATGTCGACGGCTTCGCCCTATTACGCGAGCTACGGTCGATCGACGCGCTCGCGCAGACGACATGCATCGCGCTGTCCGGATTCGCGCAACCGGCGGATCGAGCACGCACCAGGCACGCAGGCTTCGACGATCATCTCGTCAAACCGGTCGAGATGACTGCCCTGAACGCGCTGCTGCGGCGCGTGGAAGAGGATGTGCAAGCACGGGAGTGACGACGCAAAGGCTCGCCATAGTCAACTGGGCCAGAAGATTCCCACCGCGGCCAGCCCCATTGCGAGCGTGGCGACCCATCCGGTCCAGCGCAGCAGGCCCACTACGGCAAAGTCGCCCATGATCCGCCGGCTGCCCGCCATCGTCATCACCAGGGCCATGATCGGCACGGCCGCCAGGCCGTTCAGAACCGCGCTCCAGTACAACGCCTTGATTGGATCGAAGTGAGTAAAGGTGAGGAGAATGCCGCCGATTATGGCGGCGGCAATGACGGCGTAGAACCGCTTGGCGAGCTTGGCCTGCAGCGCCAGGCTGTTGCGCCACTTCAACGCGCCCGCGGTCGCATAGGCGGCCGAACCCGCCAACACCGGCAGCGCGAGCAAACCGGTCCCGACAATGCCCAGACTGAACAGGGCAAACGCGAATCGTCCTGCGATGGGCTGCAACGCGCTAGCCGCGTCTGCGGACGTTTGCACGTCGATGTGATGCGCATGCAGCGTCACGGCGGCAGTGAGCATGATGAAGAACGCCACGGCATTCGATACCGCCATGCCGATCCAGGTGTCGATATTGATCCGCCGGATCTGTCCGATCGCCAGCAGCGGCGCACGCAGCAGCGCCCTTTGCCCCGGCTGCGCCCCGATCTCCTCCACCTCCTGCGACGCCTGCCAGAAGAACAGATAGGGGCTGATCGTCGTGCCGAGCACGGCGACCACCGTCGTCAGATAGGGCGCGGACCACGCGATATGCGGCACCACGAGGCTCCGTGCGACGGCCAGCCAGTCGACGGGAACCACAAACGCCACCACGACGTAGGCAAACAGCGCGAGCGTGAGCCACTTCAGCACCCGAGCGTACCGTTCGTAGGGCACGAACACCTGGAGCAGCAACGAAAATGCGCCGAACAGCACCACGTACAGCTGCGCCGGACCGCCGACCACAAGCCGCGCCGCCGCGCCCATCGCCGCGAGATCGGCGGCGATGTTGACCGTGTTGGCGACCAGCAGGAGCAAGACGGCGAAATACAGCAGCGGCACAGGGTAATGGCGCCGCAGATTGGTGGCGAGCCCCCTGCCCGTGACGCGTCCAATGCGCGCGCTGACCAACTGGATGGCCGCCATCAACGGATACGTCAAAAGCAGCGTCCAGAGCAATCCGAAGCCGAACATCGCCCCGGCCTGCGAGTAGGTCGCAATGCCGCTCGGATCGTCGTCGGCCGCGCCCGTGATCAAGCCGGGTCCCAGCATCTTCAGCCACGAGCGCTTCGCCGGGTCCGCGGCGGCCGGCTTCGGTTCCGTCTGCCCTTCCGCCATGATCATCCGCCCTCGACCCGTGAGTCGTCCGTGCTGCCCGCTTCCATTCGGCTGCACCGGCAAGATTTCGCGGTGCCGCCACAGTGCATGCTTCAGCAAATCACGTGCCCGGCCGCGCGCCGGATTCCGCTCCCGCCCGATACGTGCAAGAATTCAACCGATCGCACTGAGGGAGCATTCTGCGTGAACCGGAAGACGCCTCGCCCGCCCGCTGTCTCGCCGGAAGCATCCGTTACCGCACCCGGTGAACGGCAAGCCGAACCCGTCGGGAAACGTGCGATGCCCGTAGTCGGCATTGGCGCGTCGGCAGGCGGGCTCGAGGCGCTCAATGGCTTGTTCGGACACATGCCGGCCGACACCGGCATGGCCTTTGTCGTCGTGCAGCATCTGGATCCCCAGCACGAAAGCAGATTGCGCGAACTGCTCGCGCTGGTCACGTCGATGCCGGTACTGGAGGCGCGCGACGCGTTGCCGATCGAGCCGAACCATGTCTACGTGATCGCCCCCAACACGACCCTGGCGATCGCCAATGGCTTATGCCGGGTCACTCCGCGCGGCGAGACGCATAGAGTGCATCTGCCGGTCGATCATTTTCTCAGGTCGTTGGCCGAGGATCGTCAGGCCCGGGCGGTCGGCGTGATCCTGTCCGGCACCGGGGCCGACGGCACGCTGGGCGTCGAAGAAATCAAAGGCGCCGGCGGCATTACGCTGGCGCAGGACGAAAAGAGCGCGGCGCACGACGGCATGCCGTCGAGCGCCGTTCGTTCGGGCTGCATCGACATGGTCATGTCGCCCGCCGAGATAGCGCGCGAACTCACGCGCATCGGCCGCCATCCCTACCTCGCCGCCTCGCGCGCGGGCCGCCTCGGCCTCGATATCGCGGCGGAGGACACTCACTACCGCGCGATCCTGAGTTGGCTGCACGCCGCCTTCAAGGTCGATTTCGGCAACTATCGCGATACCACCGTGAAGCGGCGCATCTTGCGCAGAATGGCCCTCGGTTCTCTCGGAAGCCTCGCCGATTATGCCGCCCAACTGAAAATCGACCCCGTGGAACTGGAGGCGCTGTATCACGATATCCTGATCAACGTCACCCGCTTCTTCCGCGATGCCGGCGCCTTCGAGGCGATCCGCCGGCAGGTGC
>CAUPOD010000219.1:0-5273 GCA_963512745.1 uncultured Burkholderia sp.
GGGGGCCCAAAAAAACACCCGGTTATTTGACTTGTCTCCCCCAGAATTTCAGTTTTTTTTGGTTGGGGCGGTGGGCCCGCGCGCGGGCCCTCGCCGAGCGCCGCGATCAGATTGTCGACGGCGAGATTCGCCATCGCGCGGCGCGTGGTTTCGGTGGCGCTCGCGATGTGCGGCGTGAGCACCACGTTCGGGACTTCCAGCAAGCCCGGATAGACCGACGGTTCGCCCTCGAATACGTCGAGACCCGCGGCCGCGATGCGGCGCGCGCGCAGCGCATCGGCCAGCGCCGCATCGTCGACGATGCCACCGCGCGCGAGGTTGGTCAGCGTCGCGCTCGGCTTCATGCGCGCGAGTTCGGCCGCGCCGATCGCGTGATGATTGTCGGGCGTATAGGGCAACACGAGCACGAGATGATCGGCCTGCGCGAGCAGTTCGTCCTTCGACACGTATTGGGCGCCGAGTTCGGCCTCGATCTCGGGCGCCACGCGCGAACGGTTGTGATAGATCACGCGCATGTTGAAGCCGCGCGCACGGCGCGCGAGCGCCTGGCCGATGCGGCCCATGCCGAGCACGCCGAGCGTCGCGCCATAGACGTCCGCGCCCAGAAACGCGCTGAAGTCCCATTTTTGCCAGTGCCCGGCGCGCAGCCAGTGCTCGGACTCGGCGATGCGGCGCGCGGCCGCCATCATCAGCGCCCAGCCGAAATCGGCCGTGCTCTCGTTGAGGACGTCCGGCGTATTCGTGGCCAGCACGTGCGCGGCGTTGAACGCGCGCATATCGAAGTTGTTGTAGCCGACCTGCGCATTCGACACCACGCGCAAGCGCGGCGCCGCGGCCAACGCCGCCGCGCCGACCGGATCGCCGACCGTGAGCGCGCCGTCCTTGTCCGCGAGACGTGCGGCAAGCGCCTCGGGCGACAATACATCGCCCGCGTTCCAATCGACCTCGAAATAGGCTTCGAGGCGCGCCACGACGTCCGCGAAGATCGGACGCGCGACCAATACCTTCTGCATGATTGTCTCCGTTTCGATTCGTGACCGTGCCGTGCCTACGATGCCTACGCGCTGAAGAACACCCAGGTCACGAGCAGGAACACCGGCACGAGCACCACGCACGACCAGCCCAGATAGCCGAAGAACCCGGGCATGCGCACGCCGTTCGCCTCGGCGATCGCCTTGACCATGAAATTCGGCGCATTGCCGATATAGCTGTTCGCGCCCATGAACACGGCGCCCGCGGAAATCGCCGCGAGCGTCGCCGCGCCCGGGCCCATCAACGCCTGCGGGTCGCCGCCCGCGAGGTTGAAGAACACCAGGTAGGTCGGCGCGTTATCGAGGAACGACGACAGCAGGCCCGTGGCCCAGAAATACATGGCGTTGTCGGGCTGGCCGTCCGGTCCCGTCACGAGATGGACGATCGGGGCAAACGCGCCGTCCGCGCCCGCGCGCAAAATCACGATCACCGGTGCGATGGTAATGAAAATCGCCGCGAATAGCTTGGCGACTTCCGCGATCGGCGCCCAATCGAATGCGTTCCCCTCGCGGGCCGTGCGCGGCGTGACGGCGAGCGACACGATCGCGACGGCGGCCAGCGCGAGATCGCGCACGAGGTTCTGCAGCTCGACATGCGCGCCGGCCACGTCGAAACTCACGCCGGGACGCCACAGCCCGCTCATCAGCACGAGGCCGACGATCGCCGCGAGCAGCACGAAATTCGCCTTGCCTTCGAGCGCGATCTCGTCGTGGCCAGGCTCCGGATACAGGTTAGGCCGTTCGGATTCGTGGCCCTGGCGATGGAAATACGTGTCGAGCGCGTAGAACAGCGCGAGCAGCAGCGCGCACACGAGCAGCATCGGCAAGATCAAATGCGTGGTGGTCCAGAAGAAGCCGACACCGTTCAGAAAACCGAGGAACAGCGGCGGATCGCCGAGCGGCGACAACGAGCCGCCCGCATTCGCCACCAGGAAAATAAAGAACACGACCACGTGCGCGACGTGCTTGCGGCGCGCATTCGCGCGCAGCAGCGGGCGTATCAGCAGCATCGCCGCGCCCGTGGTGCCCATCAGGCTGGCCAACGCCACGCCGAGCCCGATCAGCGCGGTATTCAGCGCGGGCGTGCCGTGCAGGTCGCCGCGCACGCAGATGCCGCCCGCCACGGTGTAGAGCGCGGTCAGCAACACGATGAACGGCACGTACTCTTCGAGCAGCGCATGCGCGAGCGCGCCGGTCGCCGCGTGCGCGCCGAACGCCGCGGCGAAGCACCCCAGGAACAGCACAGCCCACGCGCCCGCGATCTTGCCGTAATGCGCATGCCAGACGTGCGGCGCGAGCAGCGGGAACAGCGCGATCGACAGCAATACGCCCGCGAACGGCAAGCCCCACCATGCGGACAGATTCGCACCGTCCAGCGTGGCGGCGGCGGCCAGGGTGGGCATCGCGCCCAGCACGCAGCCGAGCGCCATACCGGTACGGACGGCAGATCGAGCCATCGAAACTCCTATGGAAAAAGCGGTGAACGTTACGTCCGGCAACGGCGCCCAGGGCACCGCTGGACGCGGGCAAAGACTCAGGCGTCGCGCACGATCAGCACGTGCACGCGAAACGGCCCGTGTGCGCCGAACACCACGGTCTGCTCGATATCGGCCGTGCGCGACGGGCCCGATACGATATTGACGGCGCGCGGCAGCTCGCCGAGTTCGCGGCGCATCAGCGCGTAGGCGTCTTCCTGGCCCGCGACGATGCGCGACGCCGGCACGACGGCGATATGGGTCGGCGGCAGGAGCGCGGTCGCCGCATATTGGTCCGCGGCGGACAGCAGCACCAGCGAGCCTGTTTCGGCGAGTGCGCAGAAGCAGCCGGTGAGGCCGACCGCATCGGCGTCGGCGGGAGGACGGCACGCGACGCTCAAGCCCGCGGCCCCCCAATCGAACGCCGCGAATTGCGGCCACGCGACCGCGTCCGTACCGAGCGCGTGCTCGCGCAGATAGCGCGCGACGGCGGCAGGGATTTCGGCGGCGCGGTCGAGTATCTCGACCGTACTCGCCATGCGGCGCGCCTCGTCGGCGAAGCATGCGAGCAGATCATCGGGCAAATCGGGACGCGGACCGGGGGTATGGCTTGCCAGATACGCGGCCGCCTCGGCATGCTCGCGCGCGCTCGCGTCGGCCGGGCGGCCGTGCGCGGCGCGGATGCGCGCCAGGATATTGCGGCGGGCGGCCGATGTGTCCATCAGGATTCCTCGTCTAGGCTGCGCGAAACGGAGCGTCCCATTATAGCGGCGCCCCTTGCTTCGCGGCGTCGGCTCACGGCGCGGCACGCCGGCCGCTTCACGCGGGCGCGCCGTCCTCGAGCGGTTGCGCGATGCCGAACACCTGCCGCAGATAAGCGAGATAGGCCTTGTCGTCGCACATGCTCTTGCCCGGCGAATCGGACAGCTTGGCGACGGGCTGGCCGTTGCAGCGCACCATCTTGATCACGATCTGCAGCGGCGTATAGCCGAGGTCGTTGGTCAAGTTCGTGCCGACGCCGAACGCGAGCTTGCAGCGGCCGCGGAAGCGCTCGTAGAGCTGCATGACCTTCGGGATGTCGAGCGCGTCGGAAAACACGAGCACCTTGGTGCGCGGATCGCAGCGGTTCGCCTCGTAATGGCGGATCATCATCTCGCCCCACTCGAACGGATCGCCCGAATCGTGGCGCGCGCCGTCGAACAGCTTGCAGAAGTACATGTCGAAATCGCGCAGGAACGCCTGGATGCCATAGACGTCCGACAGCGCGATGCCGAGGTCGCCGCGATATTCCTTCGCCCACATCTCGAAGCCGAACGTCTGCGAATCGCGCAAGCGCGGCCCGAGCGCCTGGCAGGCCTGCAGATACTCGTGCGCCATCGTGCCGAGCGGGGTGATGCCGTGCTTCATCGCGTAATGGACGTTGCTGGTGCCCGCGAACTGCGGGCCGAGTTCGTCGCGCAGCGTCAGCGCGACCTCCTCGTGCCAAGTCTTCGAGAAGCGCCGGCGCGTGCCGTAATCGGCGATCTTGCAGTCCGCGAATTCGGGCTCCGCGCCGAGCAGCGTGATCTTCTCGCGCAGGCGCGCGCGCCCTTCGCGGTAATCGGGTTCGCGCTGCGTATTACGGAAATACACCTCGTTGACGATCGCGAGCACGGGGATCTCGAACAGGATCGTGTGCAGCCACGGGCCCGCGATGCGGATCTCGATCTCGCCGTTCTGCTGCGGCGCGGCCTCGATCTCGATGTATTTCGGATTCAAATGGAACAGCGCGAGGAAATCGACGAAATCGCTCTTGATGAAACGCATCTGGCGCAGATAGTCGAGTTCCGCGTCGGTGAAGCGCAGTTGGCACAGGGAGTGGATTTCGGCGCGGATCTCGTCGAGATACGGCACGAGATCGATGCCGCGGTTGCGGCACTTGAAGCGGTATTCGGCGTGCGCGGCCGGGAAATGATGCAGTACGACCTGCATCATCGTGAATTTGTACAGATCGGTATCGAGCAGCGAGGTGATGATCATGATCCGAAGCAGGCAAAGCGTAGGCCGGGAGCCGGCCGCGTGAGCCGCATGTTACCCGAATGCGCACTCGCGCATGCGCGGGACGGCGCCCTGCTCCGCGGTCCGCGCCGCCCGTTCCGCGCGCAATAAGCTCATCACGAAACGATATAAGGCGCATGGCGGGACCCGGCAAAGCACGCCCAGCATCAGTTACAATACCCGTTTTGGCGCGAAGCCGCCGCAATCCCCCAATATCACATCGCCCGCAGGAGCCAGTTGTATGACCCACGTTGTGACCGAAGGCTGCATCAAATGCAAATACACGGACTGTGTCGACGTGTGCCCGGTGGATTGCTTCCGTGAAGGTCCCAACTTCCTCGTCATCGACCCGGACGAGTGCATCGACTGCGCCGTGTGCGTGGCCGAATGCCCGACCAACGCGATCTACGCGGAAGAAGACGTGCCCGCCGATCAGCAGGAATTCACCGCGCTGAACGCCGAACTCACGCTGATTTGGCCGTCGATCACGAAAACCAAGCCGGCGCCCGCCGACGCGGACGAGTGGAAAGACGTTCAGGACAAGCTCAAGTATCTCGAGCGCTGATCCGCTCGCGCACACGCGGCCCCGCGTGCCGCGGCACATCGAGTTTCCTCAGGGGGCTTGACAGGTTGCCGGGCACTCCATAAAATCTCGTTTCTCTGCTGTTTATTCCCCGATAGCTCAGTCGGTAGAGCGCCGGACTGTTAATCCGTAGGTCCCTGGTTCGAG
>CAUPOD010000220.1:0-5269 GCA_963512745.1 uncultured Burkholderia sp.
GGTTCGACGAGATGGACGACGATATCCCGTTCTAAGCGCCGGTATCACCGGTGCGTGCGGGGTGTCGCGCACTGCCGACTCAGGGCTGAAATCCGCTCGCAATCGATGAATTGCGAGACGGGTTTCGGCCCTTTTGCATGGTTGTTGTAAGATTTCTTCGCGTGCGGATGCGTGCGGTGACCGAAGTGTCGTTCACGACATTAAATATAAGAAGTCCTAATCATTGACGTGCACAATACTTCGGGCGCGAAGCGGTTCGGCAGCTCGAAAGCGAAAGCACTGAGAATTCTCGACGGAGACTCCCAAATGAACGGTATTTCTTATGGCCGACCCGCGCGCCGTCTCGCGGGCATGCGCCGCATGGCGGCATGCGGCATGCTCGGTGTCGCGGCCAGCTTGGCGTTCGGCAGCGAAGCGGGCGCGTCCGCGGACGTGCCGATGCCGACCGGCGACATGACGCTGTCGCCGTCCGGCCCGATCCTCGTTTCGGGCGCGTCCTCCGAACCGCCGCGCTCGTCGCCGGCCGGTTCGCGCGGCGCGGACACCTATACCTACTTGCGGTGCTGGTATCCGCTCGGCAGCAATGCGCTGGAGCCGAAGGGCACCTACGAATGGGCGCGCAATCCCGGCAGCGGCGATTGGTATCGGGTTTCGGGGTACTGGTGGGCGGACGGCATCACGAACTGGAAGAATATGTTCTACAGCGCGACGACTCAGGCGACGCTGCTCGACGTTTGCCGCAAGACACTCGCTTCGTTGGGCATCCGCCAGCCCGTCGCGCAGGCGCTCGCCGCCAATAACCAGTTCTCGCTGAACTACACGGTCTGGACGCTCGACCCGGCCCAGCAGGATCGGAAGATCGACAAGATGATCGTGTTCGGCGACAGCCTCTCGGACACGCAAAACGTCTTCAACGCGACCCAATGGAAGCTGCCGAGCCTGGCCGGCTGGTATATGGGACGGTTCAGCAACGGCCCGGTCTGGGCCGAATCTCTCGCCACTGCGCTCAACGTGCCGATGTACAACTGGGCGATCGGCGGGGCGGCGACCGATCAGTATCTGGTCGTCCCGGGGCTGCCGCAGCAGGTGGACTCGTGGCGCGAGTACGTTGCCCGCGCACCGAACTATCGCGCCGAGAATACGTTGTTCGCGGTGTTTGCGGGGGGCAACGATTTCGTGAACTACGCGCGCACTGCGCAGCAGGCGGCCGATGCCGTGAACGACAGCCTCGACAAGCTGGCCCGATCCGGGGCCAAGCGGATCGTCGTAATGAATTTGCCGGATGTGTCCCGGACGCCTACCTTCAGCGGCCGCAACGACGGCGCGGACGTCGCGCAGAAGGTCAAGACGTTCAACCAGCTCCTGGCTGCGGCCGTGGCCAAGCTGCGCGAGCGCTACGGTGCGACGCTCAAGCTCGAGATCTACGATGCGTATGCGCTATTCGACGACGTGTTGAACCATCCGCAGAACTACGGCTTCGACGATGTCGCGCACGCGTGCCTCGACATCGACGGTTCCTCCTCGCTGGGCTATATGGGCGCGCCCGTGCCGCGCGCGGCGTGCCGCGACCCGGGACGGTTCGTGTTCTGGGACAGCCTGCATCCGACCACGCGCGCGCATGCGTTGCTCGCGCAAAAGCTCGCGGAATATATTCGCGGCGCCATGTGATCGACCGCCGCCGGGCGCCGCGGCGGAATGCGCGCGCCGCCGCCCGACGGCGGCCGGCCGTTAGCCGCGAACGAACGCGAGCAGATCGGCGTTGATCGTTTCGGCCTCGGTAGTCGGCATGCCGTGCGGAAAGCCCGGGTAGAGCTTCAGCGTGCTGTTGCGGGCCAGCTTGGCGGACAGCACCCCGGTGTCTTCGTAGGGCACGATCTGATCGTCTTCGCCATGCATGACGAGCACGGGCAGCGTGGCGTTCTTCAAGTCGTCGGTGAAATCGGTTTGCGAGAACGCGACGATACCGTCGTAGTGCGCCTTCGCGCCGCCCATCATGCCTTGCCGCCACCAATTCCAGATCACGCCCGGCGCAGGCTGCGCGCCGGGGCGGTTATAGCCGTAGAACGGGCCGGCCGGCAGGTCGTAATAAAACTGCGCGCGGCTCGCCGCGAGTTGCGCCTGCAGATCGTCGAATACCTGCTTGGGCAGGCCGCCCGGATTGCTTTCGGTCTTGACCATGAGCGGCGGCACCGCGCTGATCAGCACCGCCTTGGCGACGCGGTCCTCGCCGTGGCGGGCGACGTAGCGGATCACTTCGCCGCCGCCCGTGGAGTGGCCGACGTGAACGGCGCCTTGCACCTTGAGGTGATCGACGACCGCGGCTACGTCGTCGGCGTAGTGATCCATGTCGTGACCGTCCCAGACTTGGCTGGAGCGGCCATGGCCGCGGCGGTCGTGCGCGACGACGCGGTAGCCGTGCGCGAGGAAAAACAGCATCTGCGCATCCCAGTCGTCCGCGCTGAGCGGCCAGCCGTGATGGAAGAAGACGACCGGCGCGTCGCGCGGCCCCCAGTCCTTGTAAAAAATTTCCACGCCGTCTTTCGTCGTTACATAACTCATGTCCGTTCTCCAGTGAATGCTTGAGCCTGCATCGATGCCGCGCGTTCCGGCCGTGCGCTGCGCTGGGCTGAATCGCCGCCCCGATAATCACTGTAGGATTGAAATCGACCTCGCGGGCGATACGTTTTTCAGGGGCCGCGTAAGAATTGGCGAGTTGCCCGAACTCCGTGGGTCGAGGGTGCCGCGCATCCCCCGAAGCGCTTGGGCCGGCCGCCGCCGATCCGCTCGAAGCGCGCCTGCCCGCATGCGGTTTCTTACGCTTGGTTACACGCTTTTTTTCTGTTTATATTGATAAACTGCCCTCGTGCCGGAGGCCCAAACGTTTGCCAGATGTCTTGCGTGGACGCACGTTTATAACCGCGCGGCTAAACACGACGAAACGGCAAAAATACCGTTCAAGTTTCGTGCGCGTGTGCCGTAAGCGCTTTTAATGTGGACTGTATGTTCCAGAAGGACAAGGCGGTTTCAAGCTGCGCCGGCTCTTGGGCGCGCCGCTCGCTGTCCTCGGCTTTCGAGGTCGAACTTTGCGCCCCCCGTTTCCGACACTGACGCTTCTCGTGCTCTGCGCCTGCGCCTTCGTGCTGCTGCATGCGGGGGCGCTGTTCGCGTTTCGCGCGCAGGCGACGCTCGTCACGTATCCATTCCTGCTGCTATGCCCGGCCATGGTGATGGCGGCCTGCATACGGCGCGCGGCGCAGGTCGGCCGGCACGGCCGGTCGGCCTGGATTCTGCTCGCTGCGGGCATGTTCCTATGGCTGTGCGGGATGATCCTGAGCGCCTGGGAGGACATTTTCCAGCACATTCCGAACAGCGTAGCCTGGTTCTCGGACGTGTGCTTCTTCCTGTTCGGCGTGCCGATCCTGCTGTCGATCTCGTCGGTGTCGACCGAGCAGACCATTCCGTTCTTCGTGTGGCTCGACGGCTTCCAGGCGCTGCTCACCGGCTATCTCGCGTACGTGACGATCTTTTCCGTGACGCCGTTCTCGGGCGCGTCGCTCGAACCGGTCTCCATCTCCACGCTGGTGCTCACCTACAAGATCGAGAACCTCGTGCTCGTGGCGGCCGCCACGCTGCGCCTGCTGGCCCAGCCGCGCGGCGCGGAACGGCGCTTCTACGAGATTCTGTGCGGATTTCTGTGGATCTATACGGTGATGGCGTGGATCTACAACGATCTGGCCGTCACGAGCAACGGGCACGATTTCAGCGATTTGATGGTCGATGTGCCGTTCCTGCTCCTGTGCCTGGCGGCGTTGGCGCCCGCCCCGGGGCAGCGCAGCACGACCGAGCCCGCGCAGCGGAAGCGGCTCGCGCTGCTGATCGCGAACGTGAGTCCGATCTTCTACACGGTCGCGCTGCTGGCGCTGAGCATGTCGGTGGTGCGCCAGCATTACTATGCGGGCGCAGTCGGCGTGTTCACGGCGCTCGTGGTCTATGGGGTTCGCATGACCACGCTGCAAAGCCGCCACGTGCGCATCCAGCAGGAGTTGCACGAGGCGCGCGATCGGCTCGAGGCCGCCGCGCTGACCGATGCGTTGACCAATACCGCGAACCGCCGCTGTTTCGACAAGACGCTCATGCTGGAATGGAACCGCGCGACGCGTCACCGGCATCCGCTCGCGCTGCTGCTCGTGGATATCGATTACTTCAAGCAGCTCAACGACCGTCACGGTCACCCGGCCGGGGACAAGTGCCTCGTGTCGGTCGCAGCGGCTCTGCAATCGACGCTGCCGCGCACCGGCGATCTGCTCGCGCGCTACGGCGGCGAGGAATTCGCGGCGATCTTGCCGGCCACCGACGAGGACGGCGCGCGTACGGTCGCGGAGCGCATGCAGGAAGCGGTCCGCGCGCTCGCCATTCCGAATCCGGCGCCGGTCGGCCCGTGGCTCACGGTCAGCATCGGCATCGCCGTGTGCGAATGGCCCGACGTGGGGGGCGACGAGATCGTCGAGGCGGCGGACCGTGCGCTGTACCGCGCGAAGGATCTCGGCCGCAATCGCATCGAATCGGCCGCGCAGCGCGAAGATCTGCGCGAACGCTTCGCCTGATTCCGCACCGCGCCACCGCACCGTCATGCAAGCCGATCTACCGTCGTCGCATGCGCATCGTTTCGGCGCCGCGCTCGAGGTCGGGCGGGTGTTTCTCAAGCTCGGCCTCACGTCGTTCGGCGGCCCGGTCGCGCACATCGGTTATTTCCGCCGCGAGTTCGTGGAGCGCCGCGGCTGGCTGGACGATGCGGCGTTCGCGGACCTCGTCGCGCTGTGCCAATTGTTGCCCGGGCCGGCCAGCAGCCAGGTCGGGTTCTCGATCGGCTTGCTGCGCGCGGGGTGGCTCGGCGCGGTTGCCGCGTGGTGCGGTTTTACGCTGCCGTCCGTGGCGCTGCTGCTCGGCTTCGCGGCCGCGCTGCCGCTACTGGCCGGCGCGGCCGGCGACGGCTTGATACACGGACTCAAGCTCGCGGCGGTGGCGGTGGTCGCACAGGCGGTTTGGGACATGGCGCGCCGGCTGTGCCCCGACGGGCGCCGCGCGGGGATCGCGCTCGCGGCGGTCGGGGTGCTGGCATTGCTGAATACGGTCTATGCGCAACTGCTCGCGATTGCGCTCGGCGCGCTGCTCGGCGGCATGTTGTGCCGCGGCGCGGGCGATACGCACGGTGCGAGCGGCGCGGGCATGGGCGGTCTGCCGCGCGCGGGCGCGTTGCGCGTGTCCGCGG
>CAUPOD010000221.1:0-5251 GCA_963512745.1 uncultured Burkholderia sp.
CTGGGTTCGGAGGCTCCATCAGGGTGTGGTCTTCGGACGCCCGCCTCGGAGCGTCACGGTACGCCGCGGGCCGCGGTCACGTTTACGGCCCGCAATTAGCGGCGCTTGCAAATGCGCCGGGACTCTCCCGAACAAAAAATCCTGATGTCGCTGTACCCGCCAGACGACGCATTTTCTGAAACTCAGAATTACGGGCGACTTCCCACCAACGCCCCTCCGCATTTCCATATATTTCCGCCGAGCGACAGTTCATTACAGCCGAAAAATGGCGGCCCCGACGCCGGGCTGCATTCGGATCGCTCTCCATCATTTCATAGGGGAAAATTTATGGTCATCAAGAAAAAACTGCTCGGCGTGCTGGCCCTCGGCACTCTCGCGAGCACAGCGCATGCGGACGACGGCAACAGCGTGACACTCTACGGCGTGCTCGACGCGGCGGTCGGAGTGGTCGAACACAGCGCCGATGCGAGCGCGCAATTCCCGGCGTCGGTGAACCCCGTCAACAAGGTCAGCACAGCCTATAGGCATTCCGTCTGGGGCATGTACAACGGCGGTATCTCCGATTCGCGCTGGGGCCTGCGCGGCACGGAAAATCTCGGCAGCGGCCTGCATGCATTCTTCGATCTCGAATCGGGCATCAACCTACCGAGCGGCAACCTCAACAACGCGGCCGGCTCGCTCGCGGGCAACAGCAATACGATGGCAGCGCCGTCGGCGCTGAACGGCCAGTTGTTCAACCGCGGCGCGTTCGTCGGCCTCAAGGACGACACGTACGGCGCGCTCGCGTTCGGCCGCACGCCGACACTCGGCCTCGATACGATCGCGAACTACGACCCGGTGTTCGCGGCGCAGCTGTTCTCCCCGCTCGGCTTCTCGGGTTCGTATTCGGCGGGCGGCATTACCGAAGGCTCCCGCACCGACAACAACGTCAAGTACACGAACCATATCGGACCGTTCAACGTGGGCTTGTCGTACGGCTTTGGCGGCCAGGCTGGCAACTTCGGCTACGGCTCGTCGTGGGGCGCGAACCTCGGCTACGAAAACGGCGGATTCGGCGTGCAGGCGGTCTGGTACAGCGCGCGCGACGTGCTGCACTCGGGCTCGCTGGTCGGCGCGAATGCAGCGGGCAGCGATCTGATCGGCACGAACGTCGGCAAGCTAACGCTGAACAACGACGAAGACGTGCTGCTCGCAGCGAAATACGGCTTCGGCCCGTTCACCGTCAAGGGCGGCTACGAGCACTACGAGCTCAAGGCGCCGACCGATCCGGCCGGCGCAGGCGCCACGGCCGATTATTTCGGCTATGCCGGCAGCGTCTCGAACACAGTCTACACGTCGCGCAACAATGTGTATTTCTTCGGCGGCGACTACAAGATTACGCCCGCCTTCGACGTCGCGCTCGGCTTCTACGATACCCAGACCATGCAGGCCACGGGCGTCGCGGGCGGCAACCAGCTCCAGTACTCGGTGCTGGCCGACTATCACCTTAGCCGCCGCACCGACGTGTACGCGGGCTACATGTTCTCGAAGTTCAATGGCGCGGCCTTCAACGGCTACGAATCGACCAACTACATCGCCGCCGCGGGCCTACGCACGGCGTTCTGATGTAGCGAAAAACGCACAAAGAGCCTCGTATGTTTCGTATGCATGGGCCTGTGTCGCACGCCTGACGGGCTGCACAGGCCCATGCGCTTTTCTGAAATGCAGCCTTTTAGGTTTCGCGGAGCCGCCGATTTCCGTGCTCAGCATAATCCGCCCTGAAATTGAACGATCGCTTGGCAGGACTCAATTTCATGACTGTATTGCATGCGATACAGACGGCATCGCCCGTACGGGATGCCACGTGATAGACAACAGCAACTTTATTTAAAAGACCCCGTCCATGAAAAAACTCTTGATTGCAACCGCGGCATTCGCCTCGTTCGCGTCGATGGCGCATGCGCAAAGCAGCGTGACGCTGTATGGCAGCCTCGACGACGCTATCGCCTACTTCGGCAACGTGAAGGGCACGAATCATTCGGGCAATACGTACTCTCTGTCGTCGGGCAACGTCTCGCCGAACCTGTGGGGCCTGAAAGGCAACGAAGATCTCGGTAACGGACTGCATGCCGTGTTCCAGATCGAGAGCGGCTTCAACATCGACAACGGTAATTCGGGCCAAGGCGGCCGCCTGTTCGGGCGTCAGGCATTCGTCGGCCTGCAGTCGAACAGCGCCGGCACCGTTACGCTCGGCCGTCAATACGACCCGCTCGTCGACTTGATCCAGCCGCTGACGAACGACGATACGTTCGGCTCGGCCTTCGCCACGCCGGGCGACCTCGACAACTACGACAACAGCTATCGCACCAGCAACGCGATCAAGTATACGAGCCCGAATCTGTCGGGCCTGCAGGTCAGCGCGATGTACGGCTTCGGCGGCCAGGCGGGCAGCACGGGCGCGGGCCAGACCTATGCGGGCGCTGTGGCCTACAACAACGGTCCGCTCGGCCTCGGTGCGGGTTACTTCCGCGCGACCAGCGCGGGCGCGACGGTGGCGTCGTTCGATGGCCTGAGCAGCCCGACGACACAGGGCGTCGACTACGATTCCGCGGCCATCACGGGCGGTTTCGTATCGGCGAACTCGCTGCAGATCGTGCGTGCGGCGGGCGACTACGCGTTCGGTCCCGTCACGGCTGGCGCGGCGTACAGCAACGTGCAGTACCGCGGCTATCAACTCGCCAGCGGCGGCCTGGGCAACACCAAGTTCAACACCGGACAGCTCTACGTGAACTATCAAGCCACGCCAGCACTCGTGGTGGGCGCGGGCTACGACTACACGAAAGGCAGCGGCGACCACGTGAGCGCGGCCTACAACCAGTTCAGCCTCGGCGCCGACTACTTCCTGTCGAAGCGTACCGACATCTATCTGCTCGGCGGCTATCAGAAGGTCTCGGGCCGCACGGTCGATACGGGCGGCGCGCTGACGGAAGCAACGGCTTCGTTCGCCGACTTCGGCAACGACGCGGATTCGAACAAGCAAGCCATGGCCATGGTCGGCTTGCGCCACAAGTTCTAAGTAGCGCCGGTTCGCCCTGGCCGGCAGGTATCGCGGCCGGCGGCGACCGATGCACAAACGCCTCAAGCACCGGATGCATGCCGGCGCTTGGGGGGGTCTTTGGGACGCGGGATAAGGGGCCGTGTAAGCAGCCAACGCGGCTACATAAAACATTTTTCATGTTAGACCGCACGTTCCTTAAGAATGCGCGAGGCCGATGGGAACGATAATTTCTTATCGAACCATTGGCCGATTGCGCATGAATCAACTCCAGGCGATGCGCGTGTTCATCCGCGTCGCAGATCTCAGCAGCTTCAGCCTTGCCGGCAAGCAATTAGGCATGTCCGGCGCGGCCGTCACGCGCAGTATCGGCATGCTCGAAGCGCATCTCGGCATGCGGCTCATGAACCGCTCGCCGCGCAGCCTGTCCCTGACCGAAGCGGGACGCCTCTATCTCGACGGCTGCCGTAACGTGATAGACAAGCTCGACGAAGTCGAATCGGATCTCGTGCGCACGACGCGCGCGCCGAGCGGGATCCTGCGCATCGCGGCGCCCTCGGTATTCGCCGACCACAGTCTGGCCCTGCTGCTGCAGCGTTATCGCGCAGCCAACCCGCGCGTCGATTTCTCGATCACGGTGTACGACGCGCAAGTCAATCTCATCGAAGGCGGTTTCGATCTAAGTTTCACCACGGACCGCTATCCGGCCAACACGACGCTGATCAGCCGCGAGGTTACGTCGGTGCGCGAACTGGCGGTGGCGAGCCCCAAATATCTGAGCCAGCACGGCACGCCGGAAACGCCCGCCGAGCTGGCCGGTCACGAATTGATCGGCCTCAGCGAAGGGCCGCGCATATGGGATTTCAGCCGCGACGGCGAAGCGGCGCGGCGCGTCAACGTGAACGGCCCGCTCAGCACCTCCAATTACACGATGGCGCGCGCCGCTGCCCTGTCGGACATGGGCATCGCGCTGCTGCCGCTGCCGTTCGTGGCCGAGGCGCTGGCGCACGGTATGCTCGTCAGCGTGCTGCCCGACTACGAGATCAACAGCAGCGTGCAGCGCGTGTCGCTCGTCTATCCGGGGCGCAACTATCTCAGCATGAAGGTGCGCAGCTTCATCGATTTCGCCATCGATCATTTCCGCACGCAGACCGAGGATGCGCCGTCGCGCCGAATCATGGCAACGGACTAACCGCATAACCTATCGTTTCCGAGGCAGCCGAGTGACCAAAGTTTTGACTATCGAAGACGGCGCACACCCAGAACAAAGCCTGGCCCCGATGCTGGCGGCGACGGGGCTCATGCTCGATACCGCGCACGGCGGCCGCGAAGGTATCGCCAAGGTCATGCTGCACGACTACGACATGGTCATGCTCGAACGCGAATTGCCCGACATCGATGCGCTCAAGGTCGTTTCCACGCTACGCCATGCGGGATACAAATTACCGGTGGTCGTGGTCGGCACCGATTCAAGCGTCAACGAGCGCATCGAAGGCTTACGCACGGGCTGCGACGATTACCTAAGCCGGCCGTTCGATCCCGCGGAGATCCTCGCGCGCATCGAAGCGCTGCTGCGCCGGCGCCCTGTCACGCGAACCGTCGAAGCCATTCTGCGCACGCACGAATTGACGTTCGACCAGATCAAGCG
This sequence comes from uncultured Burkholderia sp., assembly GCA_963512745.1. GTDB lineage: Bacteria > Pseudomonadota > Gammaproteobacteria > Burkholderiales > Burkholderiaceae > Burkholderia. The sequence continues at coordinate 4,683 of CAUPOD010000221.1, forward strand.
GCAAGTCACGTGCCGCGACCGGCTCCTGCATCTGCGGCCGACCGAAATGCGCATTCTGGAACTCATGATGCAGCATCACGGAGCGGTGCTGACACGCACGACGATCCTTGAAGCCGTGTGGGGCGAGCACTACGATCCCGGCACCAATCTCGTGGACGTGCACATAGGCCGCTTGCGCAAGAAGATCGACCCGCCCGGCGAGGCGTCGCTGATCAAGACGATCCGCGGGGCCGGTTACATGCTGCGCTGACGCGGCGCACGCGACTCGGCACCGGGCACGCTCAGCTGGTAGCCGTATCGGCTGACTGTCTCGATGCGCGCATGCGCGAGCCCGGCTTGCCTGGACAGCTTGCGGCGCAGGCGCGAGACTGCGAGGTTGATCGTCGCCGGATCGACGTCTTCGGCGTCGGGCCAGGCATAACGGATGATCTCGTCGCGCGGCACCGGCAGGTTCACGTGGCGGCGCAGACAATCGAGCAGCAACGCCTCGCGCCGCGTGAGCCGGGCATGTGGGCCCTTCGCGAGATCGGGCGGGGTGGTGGTGCCCCGTGCCTCTCTTTGCACGACGG
>CAUPOD010000222.1:0-5242 GCA_963512745.1 uncultured Burkholderia sp.
CGAGCCGACCGTGCTGCTGCCCGCGCTGCCCGCGATCCGCAGCGCCGCTCCGAACGTGCGGCTCGCGGTCGTGCAGGTCGTGCCGCGCCTCATCGAAAAGCAGTGCGCGCTCGGCGAACTGGATCTCGTGTTCCATACGGCCCACGACGCGCCCGAAACCTTGCACCGCAAAACGCTGTTCAAGGAGCGCTACGTGCTGGTGGGGCGCCCCGATCACCCGGGTTTGCGGCGCCGCCCGTCGGCCGCGCAATTCAGCAAACTCGATCAAGTGATCGTGTCGCCCGACGGCGGGGGCTTCACCGGCGCGACCGACGAGGCGCTCGCGCAGCGCGGGCTGCGCCGCCGCGTGATGCTGTCGGTGCCGCATTTCACGTTCGTGCGCGCGGTCGTCCTGCGCACCGATCTCGTGGCGATGCTGCCCGAGCGCCTCGTGCGCGGCGACACGGCGCTCAAGATCATGGAAGCGCCGGTCGAAGTGCCGGGCTACGAGATGGCGCTGCTCTGGCACGAGCGTTCGCAGCGCGATCCCGCGCACCGCTGGCTGCGCGAAACGATTGCCGCGGCGTGCGAACGGCCAGGCGCGTGACAGGGCACAGCCCGGCCGGTGCGGCGCGAATACATCGTGCTGCGCCATGCCATCTTTCGCCTATTTAGGGCATCATGCATATGTGCGGACGCACATCCCCGCGCTGCGCCACGGCGCGCTGCGGGCCGGGCGCGCCGACAGATCACGCCCCCCACGATTTCTCGCTTGCCAGGAGCCTCATCAGATGGGACACAACGAAGGACAAAAGCAGGTCGTGATCGTGGGCGGCGGGGTAGCCGGCCTGGAAGTCGCCACCGCGCTGAGCCGCCTCTGGCGCAAACGCCCCGATCTGCCGGCCGTGACGCTCGTCGACCGCGATTCGGCGCACGTCTGGAAACCCATGCTGCATACCATCGCGGCCGGCACGCGCGACATCTCGCAGCAGCAGACCACGTTCGTCGCGCAGGCGCACGACGCGGGCTTCCGGTATCTGCCCGGCGAGTTCAGCGGTATCGACCGCGCCGCGCGCGAAGTGAAGATCGCGGCCCTGTACGCACCCGACGGCCGCCTGCTCGTGCCCGCGCGCCGTTTGCCGTACGACGCGCTGGTCATCGCGATCGGCAGCGAGGCCAACGATTTCGGCACGCCGGGCGTCCACGAATACTGCTTCAAGATCGATTCGCGCCAACTGGCCGACGCGTTCAACCGCGAAATCCGCATCCGTTTCCTGCAATGCGTGGCGCAGGGCACCGACATGTCGATCGCCATCGTCGGCGGCGGCGCCACGGGTGTGGAGCTGGCCGCCGAACTCGTGCAGCTGACCGATACGGCCGTCGCATACGGCGCGAAAGGGCTCGCGAAGCACATCTCGATCACGCTGATCGAAAGCGGCCCGCGCCTGCTCGCCGCGTTCCCCGAGGATATTTCGGCCGCGACGCGCGAGCGCCTCGAAAGCCTCGGCATCAAGGTGCTGCTCGACACGCGCGTGAGCGCCGCCAACGAGAAGGGCTTCGTGCTCGACGACGGCAGCCTCGTGGCCGCGTCGCTGCGCGTGTGGGCGGCCGGCGTCAAGGCGCCGGACTTCCTCGCGCACCTCGACGGCCTCGAAACCACGCGCGGCAACCAGCTCGTGGTCACGCGGCAGCTGCAGACCACGCGCGACCCGCATGTCTACGCGATCGGCGACTGCGCGAGCCTGACGCTGCCCGGCGCGACGCATTCGCTGCCGCCCACGGCGCAGGTCGCGCACCAGGAGGCGCAGTATTTGATCCGCTACCTGCCCGAGATGCTGCTCGAAGGCAAGAAGGGGCCCGATTTCAAGTTCCACGATTTCGGCGCGCTCGTCTCGATCGCCGATTACGACGCGTTCGGCTCGCTCGGCCAATACGGCTTGTTCAAGGGCGCCACGATTCGCGGCAAGCTCGCGCAGCTGAGCCACGTGATGCTGTACCGCAGCCACCAGGCGCGGCTCTACGGCTTCTGGCGCGGCGGCCTGCTGTGGCTCGTGGACCGCATCAATACGCGTCTGCGCGCGCCGATCCGGCTCGATTGAGGGCGCTTGAACGTGCGCCGGGGCTCGCCCGCGCACGTTTTTTCTTGGGGTTTTCATGCGCGGCGCGGCGCGCGGACGCCGCGGATCGCCTTTTTGCGCGGCCGCTGTTGTACTATCTGGGGTTTTGTCAGACGTCCGTTCCGCACGCATGCTCGACTTCTTCCGTAATCACCAGCGTTTGATGATGTTCCTCCTGCTCTTGATCGTCCTGCCGGGCCTCGGCATGGTCGGGGTCCAAGGGTTCAGGGGCTTTTTCGACGAGAGCGGCAACCTCGCGTCGGTCGACGGCCACAAGATCACGCGCGTCGCGTTCAACGACGCGTTCCGCCAGCAGACCGACCAGGCGCGCCAGCAGATGGGCGCCCAGTTCGACCAGCAGGCGTTCGACACGCCGCAGCGCCGCACCGCGCTGCTCGATTCGATGATCGACCAGCAGACGCTGCTCGACCAGGTGCAGCGTCTGCACCTGACCGTCTCCGATCAGACCGTGCGCCAGGCGCTGCTCAGCGATCCGACCATCGCCTCGCTGAAGCAGCCGGACGGCAGCATCGACGCCGCGCGCTACACCGCGCTGCTCGCGATGCAGGGCATGACGCCGGACCAGTTCCAGGAAGTCGTGCGCCACAACCTGACGCTGCAGCAGATCCCGCGCAGCATCGAAGCCAGCGCATTCGCGCCGCGCAGCCTCGCGCAGAACCTCACGCAGCTCGCGGAACAGCAGCGCGACGTGCAAGTGCTGGCGTTCAAGGCCGCCGACTACGCGTCCAAGGTCCAGCCGACCGACGCGCAGCTCGCCGCCTACTACGACGCGCACAAGCAGGCCTTCGCGACGCCCGAAACCGCCGCGATCCAGTACCTCGTCTACTCGCCGGCCGCGATCGCCGCGACGCTGGCGCCGAGCGATGCCGAGATGCATCAGTACTACCAGGACAATCTCGCGCACTACCGCACCGATCCGCAGGTGCGCGTGAGCCATATCTTCTTCGCCGCCGCTCGCGACGCGAGCGCCGCCGACAAGGCCGCCGCGCGCGCCAAGGCCGAAGCGGCGCTGGCCGAGCTCAAGGCGCATCCGGACGCATTCGCGCAGATCGCCGCGAAGGAATCGCAGGACGGCCCGTCGGCCGCGAACGGCGGCGACCTCGGCTTCGTCACGCGCGGTTCGACGGCCGGCGGCCCGGCGTTCGACGACGCCGCGTTCGGCCTCAAGCAAGGCGAGATCAGCGGCGTGGTCGAATCGGATCTCGGCTTCCACATCCTGAAGGCGACCGAGGTCAAGCCGGCCGTGGTGCAGCCGTTCGACAGCGTCAAGGAAACGATCGCCGCCGCGCTCAAGCAGCGCGACGCGAACAAGGCGTACGGCGACACGGCCGACGCGCTCTCGTCGATGGTGTACGAGCAGGCCAAGAGCCTGCAGCCGACCGCCGACAAGTACAAGCTCACGCTGCAGACGGCCACCGTGACGCGCCAGCCGAACCCCGCGTTCCCGCCGACGAACCCGCTCAACAACGCGAAGTTCCTGGCCGCCGTGTTCGCCGCCGATTCGGTCAAGAGCGGCAACAACACGCAAGCGATCGACGTCGGCAACAGCACGCTGATCGCCGCGCACGTCACGCACTACCAGCCGGCCGCCGTGCCGCCGCTCGACAGCATCAAGGAAGCCGTGCGCGCGAAGTACGTGGCCGAGCAGGCCGCGCAACTCGCGCAGAAGGCCGGCGAGGCGCAGTTGGCCGCGCTGCAGAAGTCGAAGTCGGCGGACGGCTTCAGCCCCGTCGCGAAGATCTCGCGCATGCCCACGCAAGGGCTGCCGGCCGACGTGCTCAGCGGTATTTTCAAGGCCGATCCGAAGGCGCTGCCGGCTTACGTGGGCGCGAGCGCGGGCGATCTCGGCTATGCGATCTACAGTGTCGTCGACGTGGTGCCGCCCGCGCCGATTCCGCCGCAGCAGCTGGCCGGCGCGCAGCAGCAGCTCGCGCAAGCCACGGCGCAGGCCGAATTGCAGGCGTATCTGCGCGCGCTGCGCGACCGGGCCAAGGTCAAGATGTACGGATCGGTGACGAGCGCGGCGGACGCTTCGAAGTGAGCGCGTGACCCTGCGTTCTTCGATTCGCCGAAGGTAGAGCAGCCCCGCCCGAGTGCGGGGCTGTTTTTTTAGAGCCGCGGATCCCGGCTCCATCCAGGCGCCGCAGGCCGGACCCGCGCGCGACGTTATAATTCGCTCGCGAGAACCAGCCTGCCGCCGATATGCGGCCCCCACCTGTTTCACTACCGCCACGCTCGCGTGGCGACTGCATCCCAGTACTCATGTTACGTCTAAGCGAAGTCAAACTCCCCCTCGATCACGCCGCAAGCGAACTCGACGACGCGGTGCGCGCGCGCCTCGCCGAACTCGGCGTGCCGGCCGACGGGCTCGTCCGTTACACGGTGTTCCGCCGCGCGCACGACGCGCGCAAGCGCTCGGACATCAAGCTCACGTATATCGTCGACGTCGAGGTCAAGGACGAAGCGGCCGCGCGCAAGCGGCTCGCGAGCGTGCCGCATTGCGCGGTGACCCCGGATATGGCTTACCGCTTCGTGACGAAGGCCCCCGAGCACACGGCCGGGCTGCGCCCCGTCGTGATCGGCATGGGGCCGTGCGGCCTGTTCGCCGGGCTGATTCTCGCGCAGATGGGCTTCCGCCCGATCATCCTCGAGCGCGGCAAGGCCGTGCGCGAGCGCACCAAGGACACCTTCGGCCTGTGGCGCAAGAGCGTGCTGAACCCCGAATCCAACGTGCAGTTCGGCGAGGGCGGGGCGGGCACGTTCTCGGACGGCAAGCTGTACAGCCAGATCAAGGACCCGAACCACTACGGCCGCAAGGTGCTCGAAGAGTTCGTCAAGGCCGGCGCGCCGGAAGACATCCTGTATCTGAGCCGGCCGCACATCGGCACGTTCCGCCTCGTCAGCATGGTCGAGAAAATGCGCGCGTCGATCATCGAGCTGGGCGGCGAAGTGCGCTTCGAGACGCGCGTCGAGGACATCGAGATCGATCGCGGCAAGGTGCGCGCGCTCACGCTGTCGAACGGCGAGACGCTGCGCTGCGACCACGTGGTGCTGGCCGTGGGGCACAGCGCGCGCGATACGTTCCAGATGCTGCACGACCGCGGCGTCTATATGGAAGCCAAACC
>CAUPOD010000223.1:0-5233 GCA_963512745.1 uncultured Burkholderia sp.
CGCATTCTGCGCGCTGTTCCTGGTCGGCCATTTCGTGCGGCTCTTGCCGGCCGCGCTGCTGCCGCTTAGCGTGCAGCTGTGGGCGCTCGCGCATCCGGTGCTGGCCGAACAGCTCGGCCTCGCGCTCGCCGCGCTCGTGCAGAGCGCGCTGTGCGTGCAGATCATGCGCGCCGTGCTGCTCGGCAGCGCTACACCCTCGTCTGCGCTGTTCGGGCGCCCGCTGTGGCGCTACTTGATCGCGCATCTCGCGATCGGCGTGATCTTCGTCGCGATCGCGATTGCGGTCGCGAACCTCGCGCGCCTGCTCGAACGCGCGCTGCATGCGGATTGGCCGCTCTACTCCGCGCAAACGGTCCTGACGATGCTCGCGGCGTTCTGGATCGCGAGCTACGCGGCCCTGCGCCTGGTGCTCGCGCTCGGGCGCGCGGCCCTCGACCAGGCGCCGCACTGGCACGCGGCCTGGCGCGACTCGCGCGGCCGTTTCTGGCCCATGCTGGCGAGCTACGTGCTCGCGCTGCTGCCGGTCTGCGTGGGCCTGTTCATCTTGTCCAATCTGGTCTGGATGGCGACGTTCTACGGCGTGCAGGCGCTGTTCAGCACGCCGCCCGTGGCGATCGGCATCGAAAACTACAGCCCCAAACTGCTGATCGGCGCCGTGATCGCGCCCGTGGTGATCCTCGCGCTCGTCACCGCCATCGCGCATACGGCCGCGGTGCTCGCGTACGGCGCATGCACCGCGCGGCTCTATAAGCGCTACGCCGAGCAGCCGCCCGTCGAGATCGTCGAACGCGTGGATTGAGCCTGGGCAACCGAACGCGCTACCCAACGTCATGCCTGAATCTGCCCGAGGATCTTGCCCCTTTTCCCGGAGCAGGCATATAGTTGCGTCGTCCCCCCATCCTCATAAAACGAAGCGACGACGAGACCACAGGAGCGTAGTCATGCAGGCGATCGGGTTCTGGCAGGGCGTGAAACGGACATGGCGCGACGCGGTTGGCTTCGTGCGCGACCGCGTCGAGTTGGTAGCCGTGATGATGTTGCTGGTGCTGGCGTCGAGAGGAATCATGCTCGGGCTCGTGAAGACGCCCATCGCACCCGGCGGAATAAGCACCGCCGCCACGCTCGGACGCAGCCTGCTTCAATTGACCGCGATTTGCGTGGGCGCGATCGCGCAAGCGGGTCTGAGCATCCAGGTGATTCGCTACGTCCTGATCGACGACAAGCAGCAGGCGCGCATACCGTTCTTCGCCAAGCCTTTGCGACGCAGCATCATCATCGCGTTTCAGATCGGCTTTTTCTTTGTCGCGGGCATGATCGTGCTCACCGGCGTCATGTTCCTCTTCAGGCACGCAGCTGCGCCGCACTTCACGCGGCCGGCCTTTATCACCGCGTTCGTGCTGTTTGTCTGCGCGGCGTTCTATATCGGTATGCGCCTATGTCTGCTCTATTGCGGGGCGGCGCTCGACCAGCCCACGCGCTGGGGCATTGCCTGGCGCGATACGGAAGGGCACTTCTGGCAAATTGCGCTCACGTACGTCGTGACGGCGCTGCCCATCTATGTGCTGATGCTCTGCATCGGAGCGGGCGTCAGATTCGCAATGGCCGCTCATGCGGAAGCCCAATACCTGGCGCTGCCCATCCAGGCCCTGATCACGACGATTCTCATAGTGATCGGCGCCGCGTGTACGGCACAGCTCTACCGCCGCTTCGCCAAGCAATTGTGCCTCGTGTCCTGACACCGAAGCCCTAACGCGGGTCCGGCTTGCCGTCGTGCGGCCCGAACTCGCGCGCGGGCGGGTCGATCCAGCGGTCCTTGCGCGTCGCCTCGTGCTCGGGGTTGCGCGGATAGCGGATGCGGTTCTCGTCCTTCGGCCGTTCGCCGACCACGAGCAGCCGCACTTCCGTCTCGGTGTTGTTGATCACCGTATGGCAGATCCCCGTGCCGGCCGGAAAGCCGACCGCGTCGCCGGGTTCGATGCGGTGCAGACGGCCGTCGATCCAGACGTCGGGATGGCCCTCGATCACGTAGACGAACTCTTCCTCGGCGCTCTCCGCGTGCGGATACGAAGTACGGCGCCCGGGCAGCAGGCGCTCGTGATGGATGCCGATGCGCGTGAGCCCGAGCAAACGCCCGAGCGGCGCGCCGATCGACAGCAGTTCGGTATCGCCCGGATAGTGGGAATCGTCGGGTTGTTCGAGTTCGCGCCAATGGCGGATGAAATCGGGACGTGACATCTTGCGTGCCGTCGCCTTATAAAAGTCGAGCGTTGCGGAAGGTCAGAAGCCCCAATGCACGTCGGCGCCCTGCGCCTCGGCTTCGCGCAGCATGCCGATGAACGGCGCGAGGCGCGTCTGCAGGCCGATCTTCGCGTGCAGGAACGTGTCTTCCTGTTCCTGCGGTTCCTCGCGGTGCTGGCCGAGCTTCTTGCCGTCGTGGTGCGAGACGGCGTGGATCGCGTCCTCGAGCTTGGCGATCGCGGCCGCCAGTTCCTCATGGGTGATGACGCCGCGTTCGCCGAGATGCTTGCCGATCACGCCGAGCACGTAGTTGGCGAAATCCGGCAGCACGATCAGATCCTGGGCCGCCTTGCTTTTGAAAGTAATCATGTCGATTCCTGGCAGTTCAACGCCTCAAGCAGCTGCGCGGCAGTGCGCGCGAGCGCCCGTGGGACGCGGCCCGTCGCGGTTCGGGATGCGGAAACCGGCGTGGCGCGCCGCGAAACGGTGCGCCACCCTCCTCGAACCGGGGCCGATAACGGATATTAGCACCTGATAGAATTAGGCGATTTCGCAACGCGCCAATTCCGGCGCCGGCACCCCGGGCCCGCCCCGGCGCCGCCAACGCTCTCCTCGATCCGCATGCTGCCCGTACACAAGCGCACCCTCGAAACCCTGCTCGCCGACAGCGTCGCGCAGGCCGTCAACACCCTCAAGGGCGACGCCGCATTCGCCGCGCCGGCCATCACGCTCGACACGCCGAAACAGGCCGCGCACGGCGACGTCGCCTGCAACGTCGCGATGCAGCTGGCCAAGCCGCTCGGCGTCAATCCGCGCCAGCTGGCCGAACAGATCGTCGCCGCGCTGCAGGCCCAGCCGGCCGCGCAAGACCTCGTGCTGAGCGCCGAGATCGCGGGGCCCGGATTCATCAACCTGCGCCTCGCGGCCGCGGCCAAGCAGGCCGTGGTCGGCGCAGTGCTCGAGGCGGGCGCGGCGTTCGGCCGCTCCGACGCCCAGCACGGCAAGCAGGTGCTGCTCGAATTCGTGTCGGCCAACCCCACGGGCCCGCTGCACCTCGGCCACGGCCGCCAGGCCGCGCTCGGCGACGTGCTCGCCAACGTGCTCGCGAGCCAGGGCTACGCCGTGCACCGCGAGTTCTACTACAACGACGCGGGCGCGCAGATCCACAATCTCGCCGTCTCCACGCAGGCGCGCGCCAAGGGTTTCCAGCCCGGCGACGCCGGCTGGCCCGAAGCCGCCTACAACGGCGAATACATCGCCGACATCGCGCGCGACTACCTGAACCGCGAGACGGTCGCGGCCTCGGACGGCGTGCCCGTCACGGGCAAGGGCGACCCCGACGATCTCGAGGCGATCCGCCAGTTCGCGGTGACCTACCTGCGCCGCGAGCAGGACATGGACCTGAAGGCGTTCGGCGTCAAGTTCGACCAGTACTATCTCGAATCGTCGCTGTACAAGGAAGGCCGCGTCGAGCAGACCGTCGATGCGCTGATCAAGGCCGGCGCGACCTACGAAGACGGCGGCGCGCTGTGGCTGCGCACCACCGACGCAGGCGACGACAAGGACCGCGTGATGCGCAAGCAGGACGGCAGCTACACGTACTTCGTGCCCGACGTCGCCTATCACGTGACGAAGTGGCAGCGCGGCTACACGAAGGTCATCAACATCCAGGGCTCCGACCACCACGGCACCGTGGCGCGCGTGCGCGCGGGCCTGCAGGAGCTCGGCGCCGGGATTCCGCAAGGCTACCCCGACTACGTGCTGCACAAGATGGTCACCGTGATGCGCGACGGCCAGGAAGTGAAGATCTCGAAGCGCGCGGGCAGCTACGTGACCGTGCGCGACCTCATCGAATGGTCGGGCGGCGCCGCGCCGGGCACGGAGACGGCGCTCGACCAGATCGACGAGGCCACCATCACGCGCGGCCGCGACGCGGTGCGCTTCTTCCTGATCTCGCGCAAGGCCGATACCGAATTCGTGTTCGACATCGATCTCGCGCTGAAGCAGAACGACGAGAACCCCGTCTACTACGTGCAGTACGCGCATGCGCGCATCTGCTCGGTGATCAACGAGGCGCACGCGCGCTACGGCGACACGCCCGAGCAGTTCGCGCACGCCGATCTCTCGCCGCTCGTCAGCAAGCAGGCCGAGGCCCTGATGCAGAAGCTCGCGGCCTATCCCGACATGCTCACGCACGCGGCGAACGAGCTGGCGCCGCACGCGGTGGCGTTCTATTTGCGCGATCTCGCAGGCGAGTTTCACTCGTTCTACAATGCGGAGCGCGTGCTGGTCGACGAACCGGCGCCGCGCGCCGCGCGTCTCGCGCTGTTGGCCGCGACGCGCCAGGTGCTCGAAAACGGTCTGGCCGTGCTCGGCGTGTCTGCGCCGAGCAAGATGTAAGGCGCCGGGCCAAGCCGGTACGCAGGCCGTTCGAGGCGGTGTGCGTACCGGCCGCACGCATCGCGCGCGCAGCAAGTTTTGGAATTTCTAACGCAGGTGAATCGCACAATGGCACAAACACGGCGCACGTCGAAGCAGTCGAATCAAGCCGGTGGTACGTTTTTGGGTGTGGTGCTGGGCCTGATCGTCGGCCTGGCCATCGCGGTGATCGTGGCGCTCTACATTACGCGCTCTCCTTCACCGTTCGTCTCCAAGGTTCCGGCGCCGGCGCCCGAAGCCGGCGCAAGCGGCGCTCAACCGTTCGATCCCAACCGTTCGCTGCAGGGCAAGACGCCGGGCGAGCCGGTGTCGCAACCGGCCGCCGCCGCACCGGCCCAGCCGCCGCTGCTGCCGTCGCCGCAGATCGTCGAGGAACCGTCCGCCAACGCGCCCGCGCAGAACCCGGCCGCGAATAACGAGAGCAGCGGCGCCAATAACGGCCTGCTGAGCCCGGCGCCCGTGACGCCGGCACCGGCTCCGGTCAAGAAGCCGCAGCCGCCGGCGCAGGCGCAAGCCCCGCAGTCGCAACCGGCGCCGGCTCAAGCGGCGCCCGCCC
>CAUPOD010000224.1:0-5216 GCA_963512745.1 uncultured Burkholderia sp.
CAGCAGCTTATTGCTTAAATTCTAGGTGCGAGGTGCTCAATTCGCAAGCATTCGTTTAGGCTCCACGCCTACACTTCGACGATCGGCCGCACCCGACAGCGGACCTCGATGACATCAGGAGACAGCGATGCAGCACACCACTTGGGAAAACCCCGTCGGCACCGACGGTTTCGAATTCGTCGAATACGCGGCGCCGGACCCGCAGGCGCTCGGCGAACTGTTCGAGCGTATGGGCTTCACGGCCGTCGCGCGTCACCGCCACAAGAACGTCACGCTGTATCGCCAGGGCGACATCAACTTCATCATCAACGGCGAACCCGATTCGTTCGCGCAGCGCTTCGCGCGCCTGCACGGCCCGTCGATCTGCGCGATCGCGTTCCGCGTGCAGGACGCGGCGCAAGCCTACAAGCATGCGCTCGAACGCGGCGCGTGGGGCTTCGACAATAAAGCCGGCCCGATGGAGCTGAATATTCCCGCGATCAAGGGCGTGGGCGATTCGCTGATCTATTTCGTCGACCGCTGGAAGGGCAAGAACGGCGCGAAGCCGGGCTCGATCGGCGACATCAGCATCTACGACGTCGATTTCGAACCGATTCCGGGCGTCGATCCGAACCCTGTCGGTCATGGCCTCACCTATCTCGATCACCTCACGCACAACGTCCACCGCGGCCGCATGAAGGAATGGGCGGACTTCTACGAGCGCCTGTTCAACTTCCGCGAAGTACGCTACTTCGATATCGAAGGCAAGGTCACGGGCGTGAAGTCGAAGGCGATGACGTCGCCGTGCGGCAAGATCCGCATTCCGATCAACGAGGAAGGCTCGGAGACGGCGGGCCAGATCCAGGAATATCTCGACGCGTATCACGGCGAGGGGATCCAGCACATCGCGCTCGGCACCAACGACATCTACGGCGCCGTAGACGGTCTGCGCGCGAAGAACGTGGCGCTGCTCGACACGATCGACACCTATTACGAGCTCGTGGACCGCCGCGTGCCGAACCACGGCGAGCCGCTCGAAGAGCTGCGCCGCCGCAAGATCCTGATCGATGGCGCGCACGACGACCTGCTGCTGCAGATCTTCACGACCAACCAGATCGGGCCGATCTTCTACGAGATCATTCAGCGCAAGGGCAACCAGGGCTTCGGCGAAGGCAACTTCAAGGCGCTGTTCGAATCGATCGAGCTCGATCAGATCCGCCGCGGCGTGGTCGCGGATAAGGTCTAACCGACCGCACGACAGCAGCAAACCAGCAATAAACAACAATAAGGCACGGGCGCCGCTCGGTTTTTTAGCCGAGCGGCGGGTTTTTCCCAGTGCTAGGATGGGAGCAGGCCGGGAATAATGGCGGCCTCGCCCGGTGCGTCCACAAGACGCCACGGCGGCAAAAAAGATTTGGCGATCCCAAACCGGAGACAAGTAAATGAATGCCCCGCTAGACGCAGGCCAACGCGCATCCTTGGAGGCTGCGCTGAAGTCCGTCACCCTCGACGACAAATACACGCTGGAACGCGGCCGCGCTTACATGAGCGGCATCCAAGCGCTGGTCCGGCTCCCCATGCTGCAACAGGCGCGCGATCGCGACGCCGGACTCAACACCGCAGGTTTCATCTCCGGTTACCGCGGTTCCCCGCTCGGCGGCCTCGATCTGGCCCTCTGGAAGGCGCAGAAATATCTGGCTTCCAACCGCATCGTGTTCCAACCCGGTCTCAACGAAGATCTTGCCGCGACCTCGGTATGGGGCACGCAGCAGGTCAACCTGTATCCGGGCGCGAAGTACGACGGCGTGTTCTCGATGTGGTACGGCAAGGGCCCCGGCGTGGACCGCTGCGGCGACGTCTTCAAGCACGCGAACTCGGCCGGCACGTCCAGGCACGGCGGAGCGCTCGTGCTGGCCGGCGACGATCACGCCGCGAAGTCCTCGACGCTCGCGCATCAGTCCGAACACATTTTCAAAGCGTGCGGCCTGCCGGTGCTGTTCCCGTCGGACGTGCAGGAATATCTCGACTACGGGCTGCACGGCTGGGCCATGAGCCGCTATTCGGGCTTGTGGGTCGCGCTCAAGTGCGTGACGGACATCGTCGAATCGTCGGCCTCGATCGATCTCGATCCGCATCGCAGCGAGATCGTCATCCCGAGCGATTTCGTGCTGCCCGAAGGCGGCCTCAACATCCGCTGGCCCGATTCGCCGCTCGCGCAGGAAGCGCGCCTGCTCGACTACAAGTGGTACGCGGCGCTCGCCTATGTGCGCGCGAACAAGCTCGACCGCATCGAGATCGATTCGCCGCATGCGCGCTTCGGCATCATGACCGCGGGCAAGGCGTATCTCGACGTGCGCCAGGCACTGATCGACCTCGGCCTCGACGACGAGACCTGCGCGCGCATCGGCATCCGCCTGTACAAGGTCGGCTGCGTGTGGCCGCTCGAAGCGCAAGGCGCGCAGGCGTTCGCGCGCGGGCTCGACGAGATTCTCGTGGTCGAGGAAAAGCGCCAGATCCTCGAATACGCGATCAAGGAAGAACTGTATAACTGGCCCGACGGTCAGCGTCCGCGCGTGTACGGCAAGTTCGACGAGAAGGACGGCGCGGGCGGCGAATGGTCGGTGCCGATGGGCAACTGGCTGCTGCCGGCGCACTACGAACTGTCGCCGGCGGTGATCGCGAAAGCGATCGCGACGCGCCTCGAGAAGTTCGATCTGCCGTCGGACGTGCGCGCGCGCATCGCCGCGCGCCTGAACGTGATTCACGCGAAGGAAGCCGAACTCGCGCGCCCGCACGTGACCACCGAGCGCAAGCCGTGGTTCTGCTCGGGCTGCCCGCACAACACTTCGACCAACGTGCCGGAAGGTTCGCGCGCGATCGCCGGGATCGGCTGTCATTACATGACGGTCTGGATGGACCGCAAGACGGATACGTTCAGCCAGATGGGCGGCGAAGGCGTGCCCTGGATCGGCCAGGCGCCGTTCACCGAGGAAAACCACGTGTTCGCCAACCTCGGCGACGGCACGTACTTCCATTCGGGGCTGCTCGCGGTGCGCGCGTCGATCGCGGCGAAGACCAACATCACCTATAAGATCCTGTTCAACGACGCAGTCGCGATGACGGGCGGCCAGCCCGTGGACGGCGTGCTGACGGTGCCGCAGATCACGCTGCAGATGGCGGCCGAAGGCGCGAAGAAGATCGTGATCGTGACGGACGAGCCCGAGAAGTACCGCAACGTCATGGATCAGCTCGCGGCCGGCGTGACCGTGCATCACCGCGATCAGCTCGATGCGATCCAGCGCGAACTGCGCGAGATTCCGGGCACGACGATCCTGATCTACGACCAGACCTGCGCCACCGAGAAGCGCCGCCGCCGCAAACGCGGCACGTATGCGGATCCGGCGAAGCGCGTGGTGATCAACGAGGCGGTCTGCGAAGGCTGCGGCGATTGCTCTGTGCAGTCGAACTGCCTGTCCGTGGAACCGGCCGAGACCGAATTCGGCACCAAGCGTCAGATCAACCAGTCGACTTGCAACAAGGATTTCTCGTGCGCGAAGGGCTTCTGCCCGAGCTTCGTGACGGTCGAGGGCGGCCAACTGAAAAAGCCGAAGGCCGTCACGGCCGCGGCCGGCACGCTCGCGCCGCTGCCGACGCCGGAACTGCCGGCGATCGACCGCGCCTACGGGATTCTGGTCACGGGCGTGGGCGGCACGGGCGTGGTGACGATCGGCGCGCTGCTCGGCATGGCCGCGCACCTCGAGAACAAGGGCGTGACGGTGCTCGACGTGACGGGTCTCGCCCAGAAGGGCGGCGCCGTGATGAGCCACGTGCAGATCGCGTCGGCACCGGCCGACCTGCATGCGACGCGCATCGCGATGGGCGAAGCGGATCTCGTGATCGGCTGCGACGCGATCGTGACGGCCGGCGACGAATGCACGTCGCGCATGCGCCGCGACGTCACGCACGTGGTGGTCAACAGCGCGCAAACGCCGACCGCCGAGTTCGTCAAGAACCCGCAGTGGACGTTCCCGGGTGCGAGCGCCGAACAGGACATCCGCTCGGCGGCCGGCGACGCGATCGAGATGATCGACGCCAACCGCTACGCGGTCGCGCTGCTCGGCGACACGATCTACACGAACCCCTTCGTGCTCGGCTATGCATGGCAGCGCGGCTGGCTGCCGCTCGCGCATGCGTCGCTGGTGCGCGCGATCGAGCTGAACGGCGTGCAGGTCGAGAAGAACCTCGCTGCGTTCGAGTGGGGCCGCCGCGCCGCCCACGATCCGGCCGGCGTGCGTGCCGCCGCGCAAGGCAGCGCGTCGGGCGCGGGTAAGGCCAGCGTGGTCGAGCTGCATACGCGCAAGAGCCTCGACAACCTGATCGCCACGCGCGCGACGCAACTGACCGCCTATCAAAACGCGGCCTACGCGGCGCGCTACACGGCGCTCGTCGAACGCGTGCGGGCCGCGGAACGCGCGCTCGGCGGCGAGACGGCGCAGCAGCCGCTGACGGAAGCGGTCGCGCGCAATCTCTACAAGCTGATGGCGTACAAGGACGAGTACGAGGTCGCGCGGCTGCAGAGCGATCCGGCGTTCCTCGAGAAGCTCAAGTCGCAGTTCGAGGGCGATTGGTCGCTGCGCTTCCATCTCGCGCCGCCGATCCTCGGCAAGCACGATGCGCAAGGCAAGCCCGTCAAGCAGACGTTCGGCCCGTGGATGCTGCCGGCGTTCCGCATGCTGGCCAAGCTGCGCGGCCTGCGCGGCACCGCGTTCGATCCGTTCGGCTATATGGAAGAACGGCGCACCGAACGCGCGCTGATCGGCGAGTACGAAACGCTGGTCGGCGAGCTGATTGGCGCACGTCTGACGCAAGAGACGCTGCCGCTCGCGGTGGAACTCGCGCAATTGCCCGACGGCATCCGCGGCTACGGGCACGTGAAGGCCAACAACCTGAGCGCGGTTCGTGCGAAGTGGGAGAGGCTGTTGGCGCGCTGGCGCGCGCCGCAGGACGGGCGCTCGCAGCAAGCGGCTTGAGTGTCGCGGCCCGGCGGCTAGCCCCTGCCGGGTTAGCCGTCGGAGCGAGCCTGGCGGGAAACGGCTGCAACTGAGCCGGCGCCCGCAGCGCCCTTCCCTGTCGTGCAAATAAAAAGCGGGGGCGGGCCTCCGGGGGGGGGGGGGGGGGGGTTTTTTTGAACCGCAATTTAAAAAGGCGCTCGGCCCGCCCCCCCACCCCCCGCCCGC
>CAUPOD010000225.1:0-5196 GCA_963512745.1 uncultured Burkholderia sp.
GATATTTGCGCGCCGGCAGGTTACGAGGACGTTTACGCAGTCATGTACAAGCTCGACCCCACCCAACCCCGCCCGCGGCCCTGGCTGCGCGCCCTGCTGTTTTGCTGCGCACTGCTCGCCGCGAACTTCGCTCACGCCGGCCTCGGCGAATCCGCCTCGCTCGTGCGTAATTCGGCCGCGACCCTGCTCAACGGCGCGGTCGTCGAACGCAGCTACGTCGATGCGGGAGGCACCACGATCCGCGAATACGCGACGTCCACGGGGCAGGTCTTTGCCTATACGTGGCGCGGCCCCACCGCGCCGGATCTGCGCACGCTGCTCGGCCCACGCTTCGCGCCGTTCCAGACGGCCGCCGCGCGGCCGGCGCCGATGCACGAAAGCCGTCATGCGTCGCACGTGACCCAGGACGATTTCGTCGTCGAAGCCAGCGGCGCCATGCGCGCCTACGAAGGCCGCGCATGGCTGCCCGGCGCATTGCCCGCGGGCGTCTCGATCACCGATCTGCAATAAGGAAAGCCACGTGACCGATTTCAGAAAACTCGGCGCAGCCGTGCTGCTCGCCTGTCTCGCCGCCTGCGGCGGCGGCGGCGGTTCGGGCAACAGCAACGCGTCCTCGCTCTCGGCAGGCGGCAGCACCGGCGCCGCTGCCCCGAGCAACAATACCGTCCAGCCCTCGGCCGTTGCGAACACGCAGGCCGTCACCGTCGGCCAAGGCCTGTCCGGCGTCTATAACCTGCTGACCACGAGCGTGACGATCTGCGTGCCCGGCACGTCGCAATGCCAGACCATCGATAACGTCCAGGTCGATACGGGCTCGGTCGGCCTGCGCATCCTGTCGTCGGCACTGGCGTCGAACTTGGCGCTGCCCGCGGTCGGCACGAGCGGCGGCGGCGTTTCCGCGGCCTGCGGCGTGTTCGGCAGCGGCTATACGTGGGGCGCCGTGCGCCTGGCCGACGTCAAGCTCGCGGGCGAGACGGCCGCCAGCCTGCCGGTGCAAGTGATCGCCGACCCGAGCACACCCACCACGCCGAGCGATTGTTCCGGCGCGGGCACCGCGATGCAGACGCAAGGCGCGCTGCACCTGAACGGCATCCTCGGGATCGGTATGTACAAGCAGGATTGCGGCAGCGGCTGCGTCGGCAGCGCGTTAACGCGCTGGTACTACAGCTGCACGAGCGACGGCAGCTGCACGAACAGCACGCAGCCGTTGGCGCAGCAGATCGCGAATCCGGTCGGCGCGTTCGGCTCGGACAACAACGGCGTGATGGTCTCGCTGCCCAGCATTCCGAGCACGGGGCAGACCAGCGTGAAAGGCACGCTCACGTTCGGCATCGGCACGCAGCCGAACAACGCGCTCGGCTCGGCGACGATCCTGCCGACCACCAACGGCAGCGTCTACATCACTAGCCAGTTGAACGGCGCGACCAACAACGACACGTTCATCGACAGCGGCTCGAACGGGTTCTTCTTCGCCGATACGTCGCTCACGCAGTGCGGTTCGTGGTACTGCCAGAATGCGCAGCTGCCGGTGACGCTGCAAGGCGGCTCGAACTCGGCGAGTATCACGGTGCCCGTCGTGAGCATGCAGACGCTGCAGTCGAGCGGCAACTACGCGTTCAGCGACGCGGCGGGGCCGACCAGCGGCGTGGTCGACCTCGGCTTGCCGTTCTTCTTCGGGCGCAACGTGTTCGTCGCGATCGAAGGCCAGGCGACGCCGGGCGGCACGGGGCCTTACTACGCGTTTTAAGACGGTTCGAGGGCCGGGGGATCATGCCCCCGGCCGCTCGACGAACGCCACGTCTAGCCCGCGCGCACGCATCCAATCCGCGAGCGCATAGCCGGTCCCCGCGCGCCAGGGCCGCAGGTCGGCCGGCTCGACAAGCCGGTATTCGAGCAGTTCGGGCGACAGTTCGACCGAGCCGCTCGCGCGCACGTGATACGCAAGGATCAATTCGTTCTTGCGCATGAACTCGTACACGCCGACCAGTTCGACCGAATCGGCGTGCAGCGCGGTCTCCTCGCGCAATTCGCGCGCCACGCCCGCCTCGGGCGTCTCGCCGCTCTCCAGAAACCCCGCGATCAGCGCGAACGTTCCGGGCGGCCACGCCGCATTGCGCGCGAGCAGCACCTTGCCTTCGTATTCGACGATCGCCGCGACCACGGGCACCGGGTTGTTCCAGTGCACGTACCCGCATGCGGGATCGGGACACGCCTGACGCACGCGGCCGCCCTCCTGCACCGGATCGGCGCGCTCGGTCAGTTCGCTCGCGCAGCGCGGGCAATAACGAAACACAGCGGCGTTCATCGCAAGGCGATTCCGTTAACGATACTTCGACGTAAACGACACGCGGCGCCTAAGCGCCGCGTGCATCATGCCAAAACTTAGCGAATCGGCGGCGAAACCGCTTTACAGCTTCGCTTCGACCCAGCCCTTCACGCCCGCGAGCGCCGCGGCCAGATTGGCCGGTTCGGTGCCGCCCGCCTGCGCCATGTCGGCACGGCCGCCGCCCTTGCCGCCGACCTGCTGCGCGACGAAGTTGACGAGCTCGCCGGCCTTGACCTTGCCGTTCGCATCGGAGGTGACGCCCGCGATCAGGCTGACCTTGCCGCCGTCGACGGCCGCGAGCACGATGGCCGCGCTCTTGAGCTTGTCCTTGAGCTTATCGACGGTCTCGCGCAGCGTCTTGACGTCGGCGCCTTCGAGTTGCGCGGCGAGCACCTGCACGCCGTTGACGGCGACGGCCTGCTGCGCGAGTTCGTCGCCTTGGCTCGACGCGAGCTTCGACTTCAGCGCGCCGAGTTCCTTCTCGAGCGACTTGACCTGATCCTGCACCTGCGAGATACGCTGCGTGAGCTCGGCCGGCTGCGCCTTGAGCGCCGCCGCGGCCGCGTTCAGGCGCGCGTCGAGATCCTGCACGTAACGCAGCGCGTTATCGCCCGTGATGGCCTCGACGCGGCGGATGCCGGCCGCCACGCCGCCTTCCATCACGACCTTGAAGAAGCCGATGTCGCCCGAGCGCTGCACGTGCGTGCCGCCGCACAGTTCGCGCGAGAAGCCGAGGTCGAGCACGCGCACTTCGTCGCCGTACTTCTCGCCGAACAGCGCCATCGCGCCGCCCTTCACGGCCTCGTCGTACGGCAGCACGCGCACGATGCCGGGGGCGTTCGCGAGGATCTCGGCGTTGACGATCGCCTCGACCCGGCGGATCTGCTCGTCCGTCATCGGCGCGTTGTGCGCGAAATCGAAACGCGTCTTGTCGGCATCGACGAGCGAGCCCTTCTGCTGCACGTGGCTGCCGAGCACTTCGCGCAGCGCCTTGTGCATGAGGTGGGTGGCCGAGTGATTGCGCTCGGTGCGCGCGCGGCGCTGCGCGTCGACCTCGGCGCGTACCGTATCGCCGAGCTTCAGCGTGCCCTGTTCGAGCGTGCCGTGATGGCCGAACACGTCGGCCTGCACCTTCAGCGTATCGGCCACGGCAAAGCGCACGCTCGCGTTCGCGAGCACGCCCGCATCGCCGACCTGGCCGCCCGATTCCGCGTAGAACGGCGTGTGGTCGAGCACGACCACCGCCTGCTGGCCCGGCTGCACCGTCTCGACGGGCGCGCCGTCGACGTACAGCGCGACGATCTTCGCATCGTCGAACGCGAGTTCTTCGTAGCCGTGGAACGTGGTCTTCGCGCCGGAGTACTCGAGCCCTTGCGCCATCTTGAACTTGCCGGCCGCGCGCGCTTGGTCGCGCTGGCGCGTCATCGCATCCTCGAACGCGGCCTCGTCGACCGTGAGGCCGCGCTCGCGGCACACGTCGGCGGTCAGGTCCAGCGGGAAGCCATAGGTGTCGTGCAGCTTGAACGCGAGGTCGCCGTCGAGCACCTTGCCGCCCTTCGCTTCGAGCGCGGCGAGTTCGGCTTCGAGAATCGACATGCCGTGCTCGATGGTCTCGAAGAAGCGCTCCTCTTCCTGGCGCAGCACGTCGGTCACGCGCGCCTCGGCTTCCTTGAGCTCCGGATAGGCGTCGCCCATCTCGGCGGTCAGGTCGGCCACGAGCTTGTGGAAGAACGGCGTCTTGCGGCCGAGCTTGTAGCCGTGGCGGATCGCGCGGCGCACGATGCGGCGCAGCACGTAGCCGCGGCCTTCGTTGCCCGGAATCACGCCGTCCACGATCAGGAACGAGCACGCGCGGATGTGATCGGCGATGACCTTCAGCGAATTGTTCGAGAGGTCGGCCGTGCCGGTTTCGCGGCCCGCGGCCTGGATCAGACGCTGGAACAGGTCGATCTCGTAGTTGCTATGCACGTGCTGGAGCACGGCGGCCAGGCGCTCGAGGCCCATGCCGGTATCGACGCACGGCTTCGGCAAACGCGTCATGTTGCCTTGCGCGTCGCGGTTGAACTGCATGAACACGAGATTCCAGATCTCGATGTAGCGGTCGCCGTCCTCTTCGGGCGAGCCCGGGGGGCCGCCCCAGACTTCCGGGCCGTGGTCGTAGAAGATCTCGGTGCAGGGGCCGCACGGGCCCGTGTCGCCCATGGTCCAGAAGTTGTCGGACGCGTAGCGCGCGCCCTTGTTGTCGCCGATGCGGATGATGCGCTCGGTCGGCACGCCGACTTCGTTGGCCCAGATGTCGTAAGCCTCGTCGTCTTCCTGATAGACGGTGACCCAGAGCTTTTCCTTCGGCAGGCCGTAGACCGTGGTCAGCAGCTCCCAGCAGTACTTGATCGCGTCGCGCTTGAAGTAGTCGCCGAACGAGAAGTTGCCGAGCATCTCGAAGAACGTGTGGTGGCGCGCCGTGTAGCCGACGTTGTCGAGGTCGTTGTGCTTGCCGCCCGCGCGCACGCTGCGCTGCGCGGTGGTCGCGCGCGTGTACGGGCGCGAATCGGTGCCGAGGAACACGTCCTTGAACTGGACCATGCCCGAGTTCGTGAACATCAGGGTCGGATCGTTGCCGGGCACGAGGCTCGACGAGCGAACGACGGTATGGCCCTTCGATTCGAAGAATGAGAGGAATTTCGCGCGGATTTCGGCAGCTTTCATGGGCGTGCGGGAACGGTCTGATCTGGCCGGAACGGCCGGCGCGCGCGACGCTCGGACAGACGAACCGGACGCCCCGCACGGGTTGCAGAAACGCTCGATTATACGGGATCGCGCCGGGCGCCGCGGCGGATCCGTTGCCCCTCGCCTTAAACGCCAAAGCCCAC